>CAMLJW010000121.1 GCA_946480485.1 uncultured Streptomyces sp.
CTACGGCATGGTCATGTTCAGCGTGCACATGGTGCAGCACATGGTGATCAGCATGCTGTCGCCGATCCTGATCCTGCTCGGCGCGCCGATCACGCTGGCCCTACGGGCGCTGCCGGTGGCGGGCAGGGGCCGTACGGGACCGCGTGAGCTGCTGCTCGCGCTGCTGCACAGCCGGTTCACGCGGGCCGTCACGCACCCGGCGTTCACGATCCCGCTGTTCATCGCAAGCCTGTACGCGCTGTACTTCACTCCCCTGTTCGACTTCCTGATGGAGTCCGAGACGGGCCACATCGCGATGATGTGCCACTTCCTCGCCGTCGGTCTGGTCTTCTTCTGGCCGATCATGGGCGTCGACCCCGGGCCGCACCGGCCCGGGTATCTGCTGCGCATGCTGGAGCTGTTCGCGGGCATGCCGTTCCACGCCTTCTTCGGCATCGCGCTGATGATGGCGTCCGAACCCATGGTCGAGACGTACAAGAACCCTCCCGCGTCGCTGGGCATCGACGCCCTCTTTGACCAGAACGCGGCGGGCGGCATCGCCTGGGCGTTCAGTGAGATCCCGTCCGTACTCGTGCTGCTCGCGCTGCTCTTCCAGTGGTACCGCTCCGAGCAGCGGCAGGCCCGGCGCAGGGACCGGGCCGCGGACCGCGACGGGGACAGGGAGCTGGAGGAGTACAACGCCTATCTGGCCTCACTCCATACCCGTATCCACTGAGGCGAATCCCGGATACTCGGGATGCTCAGGATCCTCGGGATACTCCGGATCATCCCGATCTGCCGACGCGATCCGGTGCGGCTGCCCCCCGGCCCGCTACGAGACAGCTCCCTGGGCGGGCCGAGGTGCCTGGAAAGCAGGCACACACTTGGTCGTGCGCACCGTGAAATGGCAGGACGGGGGCACCATGGAGAGGGACGAACCATGAGGAGGGTGTTGCGATGCCCGGTTCCACGAAGACCATGGGGGTGCTCACCTTGGTGGGCCTGGTGACAGTCACGGCCTACACGGTGGCACTCGGGAGCAACGGCTGGCTGTGGTTCGGCTGGGTCGTGGTCGGCCTGATCACTCTGGCGATGGTGGCGTCGCGCAGCACCTGACGTCTTCCCCGTGGCCGCCCCCGGACAGCCGTTCGAGGGCTCTCACGCGCGGGGAAACCTTCCCGCCGCATACACGCCCGGCCGTATTTCGGCAGCCGGGCGGCGATCTTCATGCCGGCCCAGGGCGGTCTCGCGCGTCGGTGCCGAGCAGTGTGCGCAGCCGCCTCGCCGACTTGCGGGCCGTTCGGTGCCCCGGCGTCCTCGTACTTCCGCGGGCGGGCCCGTCGCCGCTGTATACAGTGCCGCCCATGACGACCAAGTCCGCGCCGTTCGACGAACTCGACCGCAAGATCGTCACCGCCCTGATGGCGAACGCCCGGACCAGTTTCGCCGTGATCGGCGCGGCGATCGGTCTGTCGGCCACCGCGGTCAAGCGCCGCGTCGACCGGATGCGCGAGAGCGGGGTGGTCGCCGGGTTCACGGCCACGGTGCAGCCGGCCGCGCTCGGCTGGCGCACGGAGGCGTACGTCGAGGTGTATTGCGAGGACGCGGCCCCGCCGCGGCGGCTCGCGGAGGTGGTGCGCAACCATCCGGAGATCACCGCCGCGATGACGGTGACCGGGGGCGCGGACGCGCTGCTGCATGTACGGGCCCGGGACGTGGAGCACTTCGAGGAGGTGCTGGAGCGGATCCGCACGGAGCCGTTCATCCGGAAGACGATCAGTTACATGGTCCTCTCCCATCTGCTGCCGGAGAGCCCGGAGGCGGGCGCGAACCACCCGGCGCCGGCCCCAAAGGAGTGAGTGGGCCCTGCCCTTCTGCTCGCGCACCGATCGTGCGCCGACCACCTGCAACACGCAGCATCCCTGCGCCGACGCGCAATTGTCGATTCTTGTCGCGCCTCTCCCCTGTTCCCTACCGTTGAGGCAACCCGTCGTGGTCACCGCAGGAAGCGGAGGTACCCCTCTGTGCCCAACAGCCGTGTGCCGCGCCCCAGGCGCTTTCTCGTCTGCGAACCCAGCCACTTCGCCGTGCAGTACGCCATCAATCCCTGGATGCATGAGGGCACACAGGTCGACGTCGATCTGGCCCACGGTCAGTGGGCGGAGCTGATCCGCGCCTACCGGGACCACGGCCACGTGGTGGACAGCGTGGAACCGGTCGCGGGTCTGCCGGACATGGTCTTCGCCGCGAACTCGGCGCTGGTCGTCGCGGGCCGGGTCTTCGGCTCGCTCTTCCATGCGCCCCAGCGGCGGCCGGAGTCGACCGCGTACGAGACCTGGTTCAAGAACGCGGGCTTCGACGTTCACCGCCCTGAGTCGGTGTGCGAGGGCGAGGGCGATCTGGTCCCGGTGGGCCTCCCGCAGGCTCTCGGCTCCGCTCGAGCAGGGGGGACGCCCATCGTCCTGGCCGGGACCGGATTTCGTACAACGTGGAACGCCCATCACGAGGTGCAGGAGTACTTCGGCGTCCCGACGGTCAGCCTTCAGCTTGTGGACCCGTACTTCTACCACCTGGACACCGCGCTGTTCGCGCTCGACGACGGGCCCGAGGCGAACATCGCGTACTTCCCCGAGGCCTTCTCCCCGGGAAGCCGTGAGGTGCTCCGGCGGCTGTTTCCGGAGGCGGTGGTCGCCACTCGGGAGGATGCGATGGCGTTCGGGCTCAACTCCGTCTCCGACGGCCGCCATGTCTTCATCGCGCCGCGGGCCGAGGCGCTCGCGGACCAGCTGGCCCGCCACGGCTACGTTCCCGTCCCCGTCGACCTGTCGGAGTTCCACAAGGCCGGCGGAGGCATCAAGTGCTGCACCCAGGAGATCCGTCCATGACCGTCGCTCCCAGCCACTCCCTCCGTTCGTCCGACCCTTCGTCAGCCCGTTCGTCCGACTATGCGTCCGACCGTTCGTCCGCCGAGCTCATCCGCGCCGAGGAGCCCGTCCTCGCGCACAACTACCACCCGCTGCCCGTGGTCGTCGCACGCGCCGAGGGCACCTGGGTCGAGGACGTCGAGGGCCACCGCTACCTCGACATGCTGTCCGGCTACTCGGCCCTCAATTTCGGGCACCGCCACCCTGCGCTGGTCGAGGCCGCACACCGTCAGCTCGACCGGCTGACGCTCACCTCGCGCGCCTTCCACAACGACCGGCTCGCCCGGTTCGCCGAAGCGCTGGCCGAGTTGACCGGCCTGGACATGGTGCTGCCGATGAACACGGGCGCCGAGGCCGTGGAGAGCGGCATCAAGGTCGCCCGAAAATGGGCGTACGAGGTGAAGGGCGTCCCCGCGCAGCGGGCGACGATCGTGGTGGCCGCCGACAACTTCCACGGCCGGACCACCACGATCGTCAGCTTCTCCACCGACGAGACGGCCCGCGCGGGCTTCGGCCCGTTCACGCCGGGTTTCCGAGTGGTCCCGTACAACGACCTCGCGGCGCTCGAGGAGGCGGTGGACGAGACGACGGCGGCCGTCCTGATCGAACCGATTCAGGGCGAGGCGGGCGTCGTCATCCCGGACGACGGTTACCTCACCGGTGTACGCGAACTGACCCGGCAGGCCGGGTGCCTGTTCATCGCGGACGAGATCCAGTCGGGCCTCGGGCGTACGGGCCGCACGCTCGCCGTCGAGCACGAGGCCGTCGTCCCGGACGTGCTGCTGCTCGGCAAGGCGCTCGGCGGCGGCATCGTCCCGGTTTCCGCGGTCGCCGCGCGCCGAGAGGTGCTGCAGGTGCTGCGTCCGGGCGAGCACGGGTCGACGTTCGGCGGAAACCCACTCGCCGCGGCGGTCGGCTTGGCCGTCGTGGAACTCCTGGCGACCGGTGAGTTCCAGCAGAGGGCCGCCGAGCTGGGCGTGGTCCTGCGCGACGGCCTGGCATCCCTCCAGAGCAGGGACGTGGGAGTGCGGGGCTTCCGGGCGCGCGGCCTGTGGGCCGGCGTCGACATCGACCCCGCCATCGGCACGGGCCGCGACATCAGCGAACGCCTCATGCGCGAGGGGATCCTCGTCAAGGACACCCACGGCTCGACCATCCGCCTCGCCCCGCCGCTGACCATCACCGCCGGGGAACTCGGTTCGGCTCTCGGGACGTTGGAGAAGGTTCTCGACCGTTCGGGGCCTGCCAGTGCGCGGACTCACTCTCGCTAACCGTCCAGGAACGGTGTGAGAGGCCTGATACGGGCCGAAGATCGATGGGCGGGTCTGGGCCGGCCAGGTCCAGCCCGCCACGAGCATGTTCCAGTACGGGTAACTATTTTATCCTTGACGGGGATCGGTTCCGGCCAGGCGAGCCAGTGCCTCGGCAGGCAACGTTTGCCCTGAGCAAACGTTGCCTGCCGAGGCACTAGATTGTGCTCTGCCCCAATCAGTGCTGAACGAAAAGAGCGCAGGGATGTCCGACGTCTCGACACCACACTCCAAGGGCGCTGCGCGGGATCCCCATCTTCGGACCCGTGTGTCGCACTCGGCGCGCATCTGGAACTACTGGCTGGGAGGCAGGGACAACTACCAGGTCGACCAGGAGGTGGGCGATCACATCCTGTCCTTCGTGCCGGCGATTCCCCGGTCGGCCGTCGCCGACCGGCAGTTCCTGTCGCGCGCAGTGCGTCACCTCGCCGAGGAGGCGGGAATCCGGCAGTTCCTGGACATCGGCACCGGCCTGCCGATCGTCGACAACACCCACGAGGTCGCCCAGCGGGCCGATCCCACCTGCAAGGTCGTCTACGTGGACAACGACCCCATCGTGCTCACCCACGCCCGCGCCCTGCTCACCAGCACGCCCGAAGGCGTCACCGACTACATCGACGCCGATGTCAACGCCCCCGACACCATCCTGGAGGACGCCGCCCGGACTCTGGATTTCAGCCGCCCCGTCGCGATCACGATGCTGGGCATCCTCAACTTCGTCCTCGACACCGATGAGGCCCAGTCCATCGTGCACCGGCTCCTGGACGCCGTGCCGTCCGGCAGCCACCTGGTCGTCTCCCACCCCACCACGGAAATCGACGGCCCGGCGATGGCGCAGGCGGTCCACTACTGGAACAGACAGGGATCGTCGCCGATGACGCTGCGCACGCGTGAAGAACTCCTCCGGTTCTTCGACCGTGTCGACCTCCTCGATCCGGGCGTCGTCTCGTGCTCACGCTGGCGGCCCGACCCCCAGCAGCACGAGATCACCGATGTCACCCACTTCTGCGGGGTGGGACGTAAGCCGTAGAACTCGGCCTCCACACCATCGGGATCAGCTCAGTGTCCCGTGGCGAGGCATACCGGCCTTTGCCGCTCACCGCCACGCGGGCACATGCTGGCGCCCCGTTGTCGCACGTCAGTGTGTGCTGCGAACGGCAACGCTTCAGGTCCCACACCTCGACGACCGTGCGCTCTCGGACGATCACACCTACGGCGCCGGACGTGTCCACGGGCGGCGACAGTGACCGGCCGCCCGCGCGGGTCGGGGTGCGTGGTCGGCGCCATCGGGGGGTCTCGCCGGGCGCCCACAGCAGCAGGCGGCCCGCGCGGTCGCCTGCTGCTGGACGCGGCCGCAGTCCGCATTGACCGCGACCGCCGACACGTCCGTCGAATGACCCAGGCCCGGCAGGCGCACGCGCGAGACGGTCTACGTCGTCACCGACCTGACCAGCGGGCAGGCATCCCCGGAGCCGCTCCGAAGACCGTGAGGTCGCAGTCGGTGACGGAGAACCGGCTCCACGTCGTGCGGGACACCGCCTTTTGAGAGGAGGCTTCCAAGGCCGCGCCGACCCGCCGGACATGACGCGCGTTCAACTTTGAAGACCCAGATTATCGGCAAAAGCGGGTCTGTACCGGCTCGGTGACATAGTGAGCAGCCCTGTCCTATATAGACGCTGACTCAACGTATGAGGTAATTGACTCGCAAGGAATGGCACATTCGAGAACTCCCGCTGATCTATGGGGAGTTGGCGCTCTTCAAGCGCACGTGCTAGATTTTTTTTGCAAACAGACCCTGACTTGGGAGAGTTTGAGCATGAGAAAGAATATGGCGAAGACTTGGCTCGGACGTGGTGTGATGGTGGCTGCGATAGCCGCCGCCGTCACCGTGAGCGTGCCCGGGACGGCGTCAGCCGCGGTGCACACAGGGCATTGGAGGGAAACTCAGGAGGAGGCGCAGGCCGACCTCGACAACTTCATACTGGAATGCCAGCACGCCGGAGGCCGAGTCAATACTGAGTATGTTGACAGCGGCAACGGCTTCCGGGCTTATATCGACTGCTCCACGTGGTAGCCAGGGTATCCGGTTACTGACGCAGACGCCTGACGAGTAGCCGGGAGGGATCTCACCCTCCCGGCTCTCTCAGAATCATGCGTGAACCTCTCGACTCACCAACGCTCCCACCATCCGGCCGGTTCGCGGCCGGAGCAGTTTCCAGTGGGCGAAGAGTCCTGGGTGGAGCCTTGCCCGACGACATCGAGGCGGCGACTTCCGCACGTTCACCAGGGGCCGTTGTACTGCGCCGGCTCGCCGAGCGGGAGATCGCCTACTTCACCGCCTGCCGAGCCAAGGCGCCCGAGACGTACGACTGGATCGACGTGAAACGGCCGTGGCGCTGGGCTTCGCGCTCCGTGGGAGCACCGAACAGCCCGATGCTCTTTTTCACGCTGCAATGAGTGTGCCAAGGTTCGGAATTCAGGCCGGGATGCCTTGAAGGCGGAAGGCCCGGCCTGAATTCCGGGTAGGGGTCGAACTCATGGTTGGTCCTGGTCAGGGTGGCGGCGGATTACTTTGAGGTGATCCACACATGGACCCGCACCTCGGGACCGTTCCGGATCTGCGTTGTATCTGCGCGGTCACGCAAACCAGCCGGCGCTGGGCGGGCTTTGTCGGGGCGCCCGAATTCGGTCCGGCCGCAGTGACTGACGCAAGCGGCGCGCGGTCGGAATTTTTGCGGTCCCCTTCGAGTCAACTTCCCCCTCTCACCGGGAGTCAGTGCAAACAGCTTGGTAACGGCGTGAAGAAACAGTGGAGTTATTCGAATGGCAGACTCTCTCCGCTTCCCACAGGGGCATCATGGGCAACAAGACGGTTCGCGATCTCAGGGGAATCGACCACTCCACTGACCGTCTTGCGCATGCCCTCCTTCGGGTGCGCGGGGAAAGGCACCACCGTGTCACAGCAACACCACGGCCGACGCCGTCGCGTCGGCCGCAGAGCTGTGACTCTGCCGGCCGCGGCACTCGTTCTTTGGGCCCCACCGGCGCGGTGGGGCCCAAAGCGCCTTGAGGCCCGCCCGCCGAGATCTTCCGAGCCGAGATCTTCCGAGCCGAGTGCAGGACGCGCGGCGTCGTACGGCGAAGGCTGCGCGGGGCGGGGCGCTTGGGGCGTGTACACCTACACCGGTGGCTCACGGGCGCGGCGGCCCAGAACCCGGCCGCATCACTCACAGCGACCGCGGAAGCGAGTACTCCTCGTTGGACCTCCGCGCCGAACTCCGCGCGCGTTGGGCTTGCGGCAGAGCGCCGGCCGGACCGGTTCCTGCTGTGACAACGCCGAAGCAGAGAGCTTCTGGGCGGTGCTCAAAGAGGAGATCTGCACTCAAATCCGGCCCGATCGCGGGACCGCATGCGCCGAGGTCTTCGCGTTTATCGACCATTTCGAGGTCAACGCCGGCAGGTTCGGGGGCTCCGAGGAGAGCGGCAGGTCGGGCTACGATCAATCATCGAGAACCGCAGGCGAGCCTCACCTGCACTGAGGTACCTGACGTAGCGTCAGCCAAGTCCGCGAGGAGTCGGCATGAGTTCGATCGGGCCTGACCACGGGCGGCTGCGCACGCAAAGCGATTGAGTCCGTAGACGTGGGCTGTGACGTGGCCGAACACGCCTACAGAGCCGCTCCGGCAGAGTGAGAGGGACACGGTGTTCTACTACGTACTCAAGTACGTGATCCTGGGACCGCTGTTGAGGCTGGTCTTCCGCCCACGGATCGAGGGTCTCGAGCACGTACCTTCGTCGGGCGCGGCCATTGTCGCCGGCAATCATCTGTCGTTCTCGGACCACTTCCTGATGCCCGCGATCCTCAAACGGCGGATCACCTTCCTGGCCAAGGCCGAGTACTTCACGGGTCCCGGAATCAAGGGCCGTCTGACAGCCGCCTTCTTCCGCAGCGCCGGGCAGATCCCGGTCGACCGCTCCGGCAAGGAGGCAGGTCAGGCGGCCGTCCGCGAGGGCCTCGGCGTGCTGCGCAAGAACGAGCTCCTCGGTATCTATCCCGAGGGCACACGCTCGCACGACGGCCGCCTCTACAAGGGCAAGGTGGGCGTCGCGGTCATGGCCCTCAAGGCCCAGGTACCCGTCATCCCCTGCGCGATGATCGGCACGTTCGAGGCCCAGCCGCCGGGCAAGGTCATCCCGAACATCCATCCCGTGGTGATCCGCTTCGGCAAGCCCCTCGACTTCTCCCGCTACCTCGGCATGGAGAACGAGAAGGTCGTCCTGCGAGCCATCACCGACGAGATCATGTACGCGATCCTCTCCCTCTCCGAGCAGGAGTACGTCGACCAGTACGCGGCCGTCGTCAAGGCGGAGGAAGCCGCCGGGAAGGCGGAGAAGGGGCGCAGGTTCCCGCGTATGCCGCTGAGTTGATCTCAGCGCACCCGCACAGCGGGTCTGGAGCGCGAACTCATCGCCGCCGCAGACGGGCCGAGCCGCAGGCATCCGACGAGGCTTTTGGACAAGGTTTGAAACGAACCAAATGGTGTACCGCCAATCACCGTAGTCAAAGGCCCTTTCAACGGCCCGTGCGAGTCACGCAGCGCGCGTACCCATCGGGCGGAATTTTGCATTCCGCTGCTGGTACGGGGGTCCCCGCCCGTCTCGGCGCCCGGTCGAAAACGGGACTGTCCGCCCGAACGAGTGAGTGGTGAGTAACGCCACAAATCGCCGATTCTATTCGGCTTTTCCGACATCCGTGCGTCAAGATCCCTTCCGACGACAAGCCCCCGCCACAGCGGCGGGGCGGTCCGGGCGGACGCCGAGTCCTGCCGCCGCTCGGATGACGGGTCGACAGAAGTGGATCGGCAGGAGTGGAGGACCCGAGCAGAACGGGCCGCCGGAGCAATCCGAGTGGCCCTCGGGGTGAAGCCGCACACCGCGGCCGGGCAACTTCGCCAGCCCGAATCCGACAGGTCATCCTTCACAGGCGGCTGACGAAGGGTTGCGCATGACCGCGCTCAATCGAGTCCCGTCACTACTGACCAGGGCCGGTACGGTATCGGCTCTTACCCTCGCCGTCGTCGGCGGCAGCATGGTGGCCCCCGGCTTCACCTCCGACGCCGAAGCAGCCGGCCCCGCGGCGAAAGCGCTGCACGTGGTGGCCTCCAAGAAGGGTTCCCCGTACAAGTGGGGAGCCACGGGGCCCAGGAACTTCGACTGCTCCGGCCTCACGCTCTACGCGTTCAAGAAGGCCGGCAAGTCACTGCCCCGTACGGCCGCGGCGCAGTACAGCAAGACGCGCCATATCTCCGCTTCGAACCGCAAGCGGGGAGACCTCGTGTTCTTCCATTCGGGCCGGTACGTGTACCACGTCGGCATCTACGCCGGGAAGGGACGGATCTGGCACTCCCCGAAGACCGGGGACGTGGTGAAGCTGCAGAAAATCTGGACGAAGAGCGTCTGGTACGGCCGGGTCAGGTGATTCGCCCGTGGGGTGGCGGCGGTCAACGCCGCCGCCCCAGGGGCGTGATGCGGCGGCTGACCGGTTACTCATGGACCTATGGACGACCATCATCGCGCCGATTCTCATCCGCCCGACCCTCATGCCGCCGACAGACGGCGCACCGCCGAACGGCACGAGACGCGCCTCGAACGCGCCGACCGCAACTTCATCGAACTGCTCCAGGAGCTGAGGGTCACCCAGACCGGCGTACAGATCCTCTTCGCGTTCCTGCTGACTCTCGCGTTCACGCCGCGCTTCCCGTCACTCGACACGGTGCAACGAGCGACCTACGTCACCACGCTGCTGCTCGCCGTGCTGGCCGCCATGCTCTTCACGGCCCCGGCCGCCATGCACCGCCGGCTGTTCCGGATGGGCGCCAAGCCCCAGCTCGTGACCGTCTCGTCGTATCTCGCCCAAGTCGGTCTGGGAGTTCTCGCGTTCGCGCTCACCGGATCGGTCCTGCTGGTCGTGGATGTGGCGGTGGGCCGGGTCGGCGGAATTCTGGCCGGTGCGAGCACACTGGTGGTGTGCCTCGGTCTGTGGGTTCTCGTGCCCCAGGTGATACGACGCGGCGCGGGCCAAAATCCAAGTGACTGAGTCCTGGCGCGGACAGGCCGCCGGCTCAGGCCGGCAGCGGCTCGAGGACGAGGCCCAAGCCAGCACCGTGAGCGCTGTGCCGGTGACGGCCTCGGTGGCCCGGGCGATACGCGGCCTGCGCGCGGCGCCCGCGAACAATGCCTTCCGGGCCCTGCTGCGCGGCGCCTTCGGCCGGGCCGCACAGCAGAACTGACCGTGCCGGCAAGGACGTCGGGGCTTGTCCTGCGGACCATCTGCCCCAAAAAACCGGCCTACGTCGCGGGTCGGACCGGTGCCGACCACGGCAGCGTGATCGACACCGTTTTCCCGCCCTCGCGAGTGGGCCGGATCGTCAGCTTGCCGCCGCACTCCGCGGTCAGCCAGCGGATGATCACCATGCCGCGGCCGTTGTCCTGCTGGACGGCCGCAGGCAAACGTTTCGGAAGACCGGGATGGCTGTCGGTCACGCCGATACACAGCCGTTCGTCACGGTCGAGCGCGAGGTCCACCGTGAAGGTGGGCGACTGCCCGAAGGTGTGCTGCACGGCGTTGGTGGCGAGTTCGGAGACGATGAGCCGGACGGTGTCGGCGACTTCCGTCTCGAGCGGAAGGCCCCATTCGGCAAGGACGTTGACGACGTAGGTACGGGCGGCGGAGACCGAGGCGGGATCGCTCGGCAGAGTGACGGATGCTTCCAGGTGATCTGCCATGGCGTCGTCGTCCCTTTCCCACGGGACCGGAGTCCGACACAGAGCGGATGATTCGATGACGGTCCCGGACTGGTGCTGCGCGCCAGACTGCCACTACCGCGCCGGTCACGGTGCCGATCCACCGAGATGCGCATATATCCATCGCTCGAAGCAGTGAACTCTGCGATGATGGACCGTATTTGGGCGGCAGGCCGTGTCGTCAACTGATCAGGCGCGCTCGCTGATCAGCGCCGTTCGCTGATCAGTCGCGTTCACTCATCAGCCGTGCTCCGCTGATCACACGTACGGCACGGTCGACCTGTCCGTCGGTGAGGTCCGCGCGGGCGGTGAGCCGCAGCCGTGAGATGCCGTCGGGCACCGACGGGGGACGGAAGCAGCCCACGGCCAGTCCCGCCTCCCGGCAGTCCGCCGCCCAGCGCACGGCCTGCTCCGGGGAGGACGCGCGCACGGCGACGACGGCGGCGTCCGGCCGTACCGCTTCGAGGCCCTCGGCCGTAAGGCGGGCGTGCAGTTCCGTCGCCACGGCACGCGCGCGTGCCGCCCGTTCCGGTTCCCGCCGCAGCAGGCGCAGGGCGGCGAGGGCGGCGCCCGCCGCAGCGGGGGCCAGACCGGTGTCGAAGATGAAGGTACGGGCAGCGTTGACCAGGTGGTCGATCACGGGTGCCGGACCGAGGACGGCACCGCCCTGGCTGCCGAACGACTTCGACAGCGTGACGGTGGTGACGACATCGGCCGCGCCCGCGAGCCCGGCCGCGTACGGTGCACCCCTGCCACCCGCACCGAGCACACCGAGACCGTGCGCGTCGTCGACGACCAGACCGGCGCCGAACTCCCGGCAGGCGCCCGCAAGTCCGGCGAGTGGCGCCGCGTCGCCGTCCACCGAGAACACCGTGTCGGACACGACGACGGCGGGACCGGAGTGCGTGCCGAACGCCTTGCGCACGGCGTCGGGGTCGGCGTGCGCAACGACCTGCGTGGCGCCTCGCGCGAGACGGCAGCCGTCGATCAGCGAG
>CAMLJW010000122.1 GCA_946480485.1 uncultured Streptomyces sp.
GCCCTGTCCGTCCTCGGCGAAGACCGTGCGCAGTGCCTCGTGCCGTCCGGCGAGGTCGTCCAGGGCGGCGGTGAGCGCGGCCACGTCGAGGGCACCGGTGAGCCGTAGCGCGACCGGCAGGTTGTACGTCGGGGACGGGCCCTCGAAGCGGTGCAGGAACCACAGCCGTTCCTGGGCGTGCGACAGCGGCAGGCGCCCGTCGCGCGGCTGTGGGGTGATGCCGCTGCGGCGCGATCCCCTGCCGGCGAGCCGGGTCGCGAGCTTCGCCACGGTCGTCGCCTCGAACAGCACCGACAGCTCGATGTCGGCGTCGAGGGCGGCGCGGATGCGGCTCGCCAGGCGGGTCACGAGCAGGGAGTGGCCGCCGAGTGCGAAGAAGTCGTCGTCGATGGAGACCTCTGGCGCGCCGAGGACCTCGGCGAACAGCCCGCACAGGATCTCCTCCTGCGGGGTGCGCGGCCCGCGTCCGGTGGTGTGCGTGATGTCGGGGGCAGGCAGGGCCTTGCGGTCGAGCTTGCCGTTCGGGGTGAGCGGCAGCACGTCCAGGGGGACGATCTGGGCCGGGACCATGTACTCGGGCAGCCGGGCGGCGAGCCGGTCGCGTACATCCTCGGCGTCGAACGGAGTCCCGGGGGCGACGGGGACGACGTAGCCGACGAGCCACTGCCCGTGCACGGCAGCGGCCCCCCGGGCGACGGCCGGGTGGTCGGCCAGCGCGTCCTCGATCTCGCCGAGTTCGACCCGGAAGCCGCGCAACTTGACCTGGTTGTCGGCGCGGCCCAGGTACTCCAGCTCGCCGTCCGCCGTCCAGCGCGCCACGTCACCTGTGCGGTACATGCGGGATCCGGGCGGGCCGTAGGGGCTCGCGACGAAGCGCTCGGCGGTCAGGGCGGGCCGGTCGAGGTAGCCGCGCGCGAGCTGGACGCCCTCGCAGTACAGCTCCCCGGACACGCCCGGTGCGACCGGGGCCAGGTCGGCGTCCAGCACGTACATGCGGGTGTTGGGGACGGGGCCGCCGATCAGCACACTCTCGGTGTCCGGGCCGGCCGACCAGGTGGTGACGTCGACGGCGGCCTCGGTCGGACCGTAGGCGTTGAGGAGCACGGCGTCCTCGTTCGCCGTGTGCTCGTGGAAGCGGCGGACCAGTTCGGCGGGCAGTGCCTCGTCGCCGGAGACGACCAGACGCACCGAGTCCGGCAGCCGGGTCTCGGCGAGGTAGGCGCCCAGCATCGAGGAACTGAGGTGGACGACCGTGACACGCTGCTCGCTCATCAGCCGCTCCAGGTAGAGCGGGTCACGGTGGCCGTCGGGGCGGGCGACGACGAGGGTGCCGCCGTGGGTGAGGGTCCAGAAGACCTCCCACACCGACACGTCGAAGCTCACGGGGGTGGACTGCAACACCCGGTCGGTGGCGGTCAGCCGATGGTCGCGCTGCATCCACCACAGGCGGTTGGCCATGCCCGCGTACGTGTTGACGGTGCCCTTGGGGCGGCCGGTGGAGCCGGAGGTGTAGATGACGTAGGCGCCGTTGTCGCCATGTACCGGCACGCCCGGGTTCTCCGCGCGCTCCCCGCTCCTGGGCCCGATACGGTCGAACCCGTCCACGTCACGGTCGGATATGAGCAGAGTCGCGCCGGAGTCGTCAAGAATGTACGCGATCCGGTCGGCCGGATAGCCGGTGTCGATGGGCACGTACGCGGCGCCCGCCTTGAGCACGGCCCACAGGGCCACGATCAGGTCCGTGGAGCGCGGCAGCATCACCGCGACCCGTGACTCGGGGCCGACGCCGCAGCCACGCAGGGCGTGCGCGAGGCGGTTCACCCGGATGTTCAGCTCGCCGTAGGTGACACGCTCGCCCTCGAAGTGGACGGCCTCGGCGTCCGGGTCCTGCGCCTCGAACCGCTCCACGATCGAACGCGGGTCGTCCCAGGAAAGGTTGGTGTCGTTCCAGCCGCGCAGCACCAGGGCGCGGTCATCGGTGCCGAGCACGTCCACCTCGGACAGCCGCTGCCCGGGGTCGGTGGTGACGCGCTCCAGGACGCGCACGAACCTGGCGGCGAAGCTCTCCGCCGTCCGCCGGTCGTACAGGTCGGTGGCGTACTCCAGGCGGCACAGCAGCCCGCCGTCCTCGTGGACGTGGCAGTCGAAGTGCACGTCGAACTTGGCGGTACCGCTGGTCACCGGTCCCGGGTCGGCGGTGACGCCGGGCAGGTCGAAGCGGGCCTCGGTGAGGTCCAGCCAGGCCAGCATCACCTGGAAGAAGGCGTGCCGGGATCGGGAGCGCTCCGGGTTCAGCTCCTCCACGAGGCGTTCGAACGGGACGCCTTGGTGGGCGTAGGCGGCGAGTCCCGTCTCACGGACGCGGACCAGCAGCTCCTCGAAGCTCGGGTCGCCGGAGGTGTCCATGCGGTAGACGAGGGTGTTGATGAAGACGCCGACCACGTCGTCAAGTACCGAGTCGGGCCGGTCGGCGATCACACCGCCGAGCGGGATGTCCTCGCCCGCGCCGAGTCGCGTCAGCAGTAGTGACACGGCGGCCTGAAGGATCATGAACGGGGTCGTGCGGGTACGGCCGGCCAGCTCCAGCATCCGCTGGTAGAGCTCCGGGGCGACGGGGAACTCCACGTGGTCGCCGCGGTGCGTGGCCACCGCGGGGCGCGGTCGGTCGCCGGGGAAGGTGACCTCGGGCGGGAGGCCGTCGAGGTGCTGCTTCCAGTAGTCGATCTGGCGGGGCAGGTCCGCGGCGAGCGTCTCGCGCTGCCATACCGCGAAGTCCCGGTATTGAACGTCCAGTTCGGGGAAACCGGGTTCGCCGCTTCCGGTCCGGGCGCGGTAGGCGGCCGTGATGTCCTCGGCCATCGGGCGCATCGAGGCGCCGTCCGCCGCGATGTGGTGCACGACCAGCAGCAGGACGTAGGTGTCGGGGCCGGTCTCGTACAGCGTCGTCCTCAGGGGTACGTCGCAGGTCAGGTCGAAGGGGCGGGCCGCGTCGGCGGCGAGGTCGGGGGCGGCGTCCCGTACGAACTGCGTGGTGAAGGGCGTCTCGGGTGGCAGGACGACCTGGTGCGGGCCGTCGGCGTCCTCCGGGTAGACCGTGCGCAGCGCCTCGTGGCGGGCGACGAGGTCGGCCAGCGCGCCGCCGAGGGCATCGGCGTCGAGAGCGCCGGTCAGCCGGATCTGGAGGGGAATGTTGTATGTGCCGGAGGCGCCCTCAAGCCGCTGTAGGAACCACATACGCTCCTGGGCGAACGACAGCGGGACACGGGCGGGCCGCTCCTCCGCCGTGATGCGCTTGACCTGGGGGGCCAGACGGGTCAGGCGTCCGGCGACGCCTGCGACGGTCGGGTCCGCGAAGACGTCCCGCAGGGACAGGTCGACGCCGAACTCGTCGCGCACCCGGTGGACCAGACGGATCATCAGGATCGAGGTGCCGCCGAGCGCGAAGAACTCGTCATCGACGCCGACCCGTTCGACGCCGAGGACGTCGGCGACGACGGCGCACAGCGTCTGCTCCTCGGGGGAGCGGGGCTCACCGCCCCTGACGGTGGAGGCGGCCTTCGCGGGAGTGTCGGCCGTACGGATGCCGGTGACCAGCAGCCGGTCCTCTTCGCCCACCGCGGTCAACTCACCGGCCGGGACGTCGAGTCCGGTCGCCGCGCCGCTGATCAGGCCCGCAAGGAGGTCGGCGAGCCGGGCGACTGCCGTCGCGTCGAAGGCACCGGCGAGGTAGGAGAACCTCAGCCGCAGCCGCTCCCCTGGGAAGACGGACAGGCTGACGGGGTAATGGGTGCGCTCGACAAGGTCGGCATGGGCGAGGCGCAGTCCGCCCGCCTCGATGCCGTCACTCATCGGGTAGTTCTCGAAGGCGACGACGGTGTCGAACAGGGCGTCGAAGCCGGACGCACGGGTCATCTCCGCGAGGGAGGCGTGCTGATGGGGGTGGAGGGACTGCTGCTCGTGCTGGAGCCGGGCCAGCAGCGCGGCCAGTGGCTCGCCGCGGTCGACGCGGACGCGGACCGGGAGCGTGTTGACGAACAGTCCGACCATCGACTCCGCGCCGGGCAGCTCGGGCGGGCGCCCGGAGACGGTCGCGCCGAACACGACGTCGTCGCGGCCGGTGAAGGAGCTCAGCAACAGGCCCCACAGGCCCTGCACAACGGTGTTGAGGGTGAGCCGGTGCGCTCGGGCCGTCGCCGACAGGGCGTCGGTCAGTGCCTCGGGCAGGACGAGCTCGTGGACGTCGTGCTCATCGGAGGTGCGGTCGGCGGGGGCGAGCAGGGTGGGTGCGGCGAGGCCGGCGAGCTGCCGGCGCCACACCTCGGCGGAGGCCGCGTGGTCCTGCCCGCCCAGCCACGCCAGGTAGTCGCGGTACGGGGCGGCCGGAGGCAGTTCGGTGCCGCCGGAACCGTACAGCGTGAACAGGTCGCGCACCAGCAGCGGCAGGGACCAGCCGTCCAGCAGCAGGTGGTGGTGGGTCAGCACGAGGCGTTCGCCGAGCGCGGTGAACCGTAGGAGAGGCGGCCGGACGACGCTGAAGCCGCGGGCGCGGTCGCGGGCGAGGAACGCCTCCAGGTCGTCCTCGTCGCGCTCCTCCCAGTCCACCTTGACGTCGGCGGGGACCACCTGCACGGGGGCGCCCGCCGAGCAGCTGCGGAAGGCGGCGCGCAGGTTGGGGTGGCGGTGCAGCAAGGCGGTGGCGGCGGCCCGCATCCGCTCGGGGTCGAAGCCTCCGTCGATCTCCAGGACGAGCTGGCCGACGTACGGGTCGTCGGGCTCGTACAGCGCGAGGAAGAGCAGTCCCTCCTGGAGCGGGGAGAGCGGCAGGACGTCCGTGGCGCCGCGGAACCTGTCCAGTTCCTCCTGGGTGATCCGCACGAGGGGCACGTCGGAGACGGTGAGGCCGCCTCGCGTGTGCGCGGCCAGCTCGGCAAGGGCTCCGGTCCACGCCTCGGCGAGGGCGCGCACGTCGCCCTCCGTGAGGACGTTCGAGGGGTAGGTCCACTCGGCGGTGAGCGCGCCGTCACGGACGTAGGCGTCGATCTGAACCGCGTGCGTGAGTGCGAGGCCGTTGTCGGCCAGTAGTTCCACGGCCGTCTCCGCCTTGGCGAGATGCCAGCCGCCGAGGTCCTGTGCGTCAAGTCGGCCCAGGTAGTTGAAGGAGATCTGGGGCGTGGGCAGCCCGGCGAGGTGGTCGCGCAGCAGGTCGTGGCCGCGGCCGCCGTGCGGGACGGCGCGCAGCTCCTCCTTGGTGCGCTTGATCAGGGTGGCGCCGGTCTCGGTGCCGGGGCCCAGGCGCACCGGGTGGATACGGGTGAGCCAGCCGACGGTGGCGGACAGGTCCATCCCGTCGGGCAGGTGGTCGCGGCCGTGGCCCTCCACGTCGACCAGGACCGGCCCTTCGCCTCGGCGGCGTTGTACGGCCGCCGAGAGCGCGGCGAGCAGGATGTCGTCCGGGGTCGCCCGGTAGGCGGCGGGCAGGGTGGTCAGCAGGGTGCCGGTGAGGTCGGCCGGGACGGTGACGGTGATCGAGCGGGCGGTGCCGTGGACGTCCTGGGCGGGGTCGAGCGGGCGGGTGCCGAGGACGGGCTCGGAGGCGGACAACAGGTCTTTCCACAGGGGGAGTTCGTCGTACGGGGCCGTGGCGAGGTGCTCGGCCCAGTGGCGCAGGGACGTCCCGGGCGGGGACAGTTCGCCGTCGGCGAGCGCCTCGGCGAGGTCGGTCAGCAGTATGCGCCAGGACACTCCGTCGACGACCAAGTGGTGGAGCACGAGCAGCAGCCGGCCGGACTCGAACCACACGGCCCGCACCATCACACCGTCGTCGGGCGACAGTGCGTGGCGGGCGGCCTCCTTCTGTCCAGCCACGTCCTCGTCCCCGGCGCGGGTCAGGCAGTCCTCGGCCCGTACGGCGCCCACGGGCCGGATGTGCCGGCCTCGCATGCGCAGGGCGTCATGACGGTCGAGCAGCTTCTGGAGGGCGGCGGCCAGCCGGTCGTACGACAGTCCGGGCTCTGCGGCGAGAAGGAGGGACTGGGCGAACCCGGCGGTGGGGCCGCCGCGTTCGGCGAGACGCCGGGCCATCGGTGTCACGGGGAGTTCGCCGACCGGGTCGTCCTTGACGGACGGGGTCGCCGGTGCCGTCGCGGCGACGGTGGCGAGCCGGGCGACGGTCGGGTGGTCGAAGACGTCCTGGGGGGTGAGGTGGAGGCCCTGGCGCCGGGCCCGGCTGACGAGCTGGATGGCGTGGATGCTGTCCGCGCCGAGGGCGAACAGGTCGTCGTCCACGCCCAGTTCGGGGCGGACGAGCAGGTCTGCGACGAGGGCGTGCAGGGTGCGTTCGGTGGCGGTCCCGGGCGCGCGTCCACCGGCCGGCCGGTCCGGGGCGGGCAGTGCGCGGCGGTCCGCCTTGCCGTTGGGGGTCACCGGGATCGACGGCAGGACGAGCACGCTCACCGGCACCATATGCGCGGGCAACCGGTCCGCGAGGTGGGCCCGCGGGTCGGTCTCCGGCGCGCCGGTCACGTAGCCGACGAGCTGCCGGGCGCCCGCGGCGGAGTCGTGGACCAGGACCACGGCCTGCTCGACGCCGGGCACCGACGCCAGTACGGCCTCGACCTCGGCGGGTTCGACGCGCTGTCCGTTGATCTTGACCTGGTCGTCGGCGCGTCCGACGAACTCCAGGTCGCCGTCGGCCCGGCGGCGCACCAGGTCGCCGGTGCGGTACATGCGGGTGCCGGCCGGGCCGTGGGGGTCGGCGACGAACCGCTCGGCGGTCGGGCCGGGGCGGTCGAAGTAGCCCCGGGCGAGCTGGATTCCCGCGAGGTACAGCTCACCGGTGACACCGTCCCGGACCGGCTGCAGGGCCGGATCGAGCACGTAGGCACGGGAGTTGTGGGTAGGCGTGCCGATGGTGACGGGCTCGCCGGGCGCGCAGGGGTGGGAGGTGGCGGTCACCGAGAACTCGGTGGGCCCGTAGGAGTTGTGCAGCCGCGCGCCGCACTCGCGGTGGAAGCG
Source organism: uncultured Streptomyces sp. (assembly GCA_946480485.1). The sequence continues at coordinate 7,015 of CAMLJW010000122.1, forward strand.
GTCGGCGAGCCCGGCGGGCAGGGTCTCGCCGCCACAGCTGACCATGCGCAGCGACGCGTCGGGGACGTACTCGTCGAGGAACGGGCCGAGCATCGCCGGGACGAAGTGGATGACGGTGATGTGTTCGCCGCGGACCAGGCGGGCGAGGTAGGCGGGGTCGCGGTGGCCGTCGGGGCGGGCGACGACGAGGGTTGCGCCGCGGGTGAGGGTCCAGAACACCTCCCACACCGACACGTCGAACCCGGCCGGTGTCTTGTGCACGACCCGGTCCGCCGGGGTGAGCCGGTACTCGTCCTGCATCCAGGCGAGCATGTTGGTGATACCGGCGTGGGTGACGACGGTGCCCTTGGGGCGGCCGGTGGTGCCCGAGGTGTGGATGACGTAGGCGGCGTTGTCCCCCCGCGGGACGGCGCCGGGGTTCGAGTCGGGCTCGCCCTCGCCGAGAACCCGTACGTTCTCCTCGTCGATCACGAACGACACGCGGGCGTCGGCGAGGACGTTAGCGATCCGCTCGGCCGGGTAGCCGGTCTCGACGGGCACGTACGCGGCACCGGTCTTGAGCACCGCCCACAGCGCGACGATCAGGTCGAGCGAGCGGGGCAGCCGCACCGCCACCCGCGACTCCGGTCCCACGCCCCGCCCGCGCAGGGCGTGCGCGAGACGGTTCACGCAGGCGTTGAGTTCGCCGTAGGTCAGCCGCTCGCCCTCGCAGACGACGGCCTCGGCCGCCGGGTCCTGGGCCTCGAACAGCTCCACCAGTGAGCGCCGGTCCGTCGCGTGGCCGGTGTCGTTGCGGACGTGGAAGCGCTCACGCTCCGCGTCGTCGAGCAGGTCGAGGGCGGCGATGGTCCGGTCGGGGTGCTCGGTGGCGGTGGTGAGAAGGCGGGCGTAGCGGTCGCGGTGAGCGGCGGCCGTGTCGGAGGTGAAGCGGCCGGGGTGGGCGTTGACGGTGAGCTCGATGCCGTCGCCGGCCTCGGGGTCGCCGTACGCGTGCAGGGCGAGGTCACGTACCGGTCCGGAGGCCAGCTGGTGTGCCTCGGCCTGGACGGGCCCGAAGGGCAGGCGGGCGGCGGCGAAGGAGAGGATGTTCAGGGAGGGGCCGCTCAGGGTGCCCGGGTGGGCCGTGGCGGCGAGGTCGCGGTGGAGTTCGTCGTGCGGGTAACGCTGGTGGCGGGTGGCGGCGGTCAGGCGGGCGGCGACCCGGTCGAGCAGTTCGGTGAAGGTCGTCGAGCCGTCGACGGGGATCCGCAGCGGGACGTCGTTGACGAGCATCGCGGGTGTCGCCAGGGCGTGCGGGCTGAGCCGGGCTGCCATGAACACGCGGACGAGGACGTCGTGGGCGCCGGTGACCCGGTGGGTGTGGGCGGCCATGGCGGCGATCACCGGCAGGGACCAGCGCGACCCGGTGACCCCGCGCACCTGCAGGGCACTCTCCTCGGGCAACCTCAGACGCGCACCGGGCAGGCTGGGAGCGAGTCCCGTGGCTCCGGAGCCCAGCTCGGTCGACTCCGGCAGATCGGCGAACTCCCGCTGCCAGTAGCTGCCGTCGCGCTCCCGGCGAGCCGAGCCCAGGTAGGAGTGCTCCTCGGCCAGGATCTCGCTCAGGGTGCCGAAACCGCTCACGGACGGCTGCTCGCCGGCGGCGAGGGCCGTGTAGACCTCCAACAGGCGACGGCAGTGCAGGACCTGTCCGTAACCGTCGAGGAGGATGTGGTGGTAGCGGAAGTGGAACCAGTGCCGGTCGTGGCCCAGCCGCAGCAGTGTGTGCCGGAACAGCCGGTCGCCGGAGACCGGGACGGGACGGGCCTGGTCGGCATCGAGCCAGGCCCGGGCGGCGCCGGCCGGGTCGGCCTCGCCGCTCAGGTCAAGGTACGTCAACTCTCCCGTGATGGACGGGTCGACCGTCTGGCGAACCGTCTGCCCTTCCTCGTGGAAGTGCACCCGCAGTGCTTCGGTCTCGGCCACGGCCTGCTCGACGGCACGGGTCAGCAGGGGGCGGTCCACGGGGCCGGGGACGTCGTAGTAGATGCCGCAGGTGTACATGGGGCTGTCGGGGGCGAGGCGCTGGGCGACCCACACCCCGTGCTGGGCCGCCGTGAGCGGTAGCGCATTGTTCATCGTCAGGCCTGCTTCTCGCCGACCAGCGCGGACAAGGCCGCGCTCAGTGCGTCGACCGTGGGGTGGTCCCAGGTCAGCGCGTCGTCGACGGTCACCTCGAACTCGTCCTCGATGTCAGCGGTGATGGCCAGCGCCGTCAGGGAGTCCAAGCCATAGTCGGCCAGCGGGACGGACGTGTCGATGTCCTCCGGCGAACGCCGCAGGTAGGCCGCCACGCGTTCGGTCAGCCAGGCTTGTGCGTCTTGGATTCCAGCGGTCATGAGGGGTTCTCTTTCTTGTGCGGAGAAGAAGGAAAGACGGCGGAAGGACTGGGGAAAGAGAGGTCGGAGCCCACGTCGAAGAAGGCTGGGCGGGGCTGCTGACGTACAGCGGCATGGCGCTGTGCCCTTCACTGCGAGCGGTCGTCGGACGGCGTACGGCCTTCAGACGGCGTGCGGCGTCAGAGCACCCGTGATCTGAAAGCGGCGAGCGGTCGTCCCATCAGACCGAAGGAGCGGCCGGTGGCATGGCGGTCCGAAAGCTCGGCGAAGAGCCTGTCCTCGACCGGGGCGGGCAGCGGGCCCCGCCGGTGCGGGCCGAGGGCCGAGCGGTGCAGAGCCGCGCGCACCCAGGCGGGGTCGGCCAGGAAGTCCCCCGGTCCGGCGTGCCGCCAGACCTGGACGCTCGCGGTCCGGGACAGGACGCGTACGTACCGGGTGACGAGGTCATAGTGCTCGGGGCAGGCGTCGACTCCGAGGTCCACCGGCGACAACTTCCCATACACAGCGGCCAGTTCGGTCAGCTCCGCGTGGTCGGCGAGGACCGCCGTACGCAGGTCGGCGTGGGCGGGTGCCCAGGTCGTGTCGGTCAGGGCGTGGAGGGACCCCACGACGGGGTCGCGGCCCTTGGCGTGCAGGGCCAGCCGGTCGTACCGCAGGGGCGGTAGCGCCCGGTCGAGCGCGAACAGATCGCCGGGCGCCTCTGTGCCGGGGCGGCTCCACGTGCGGCGGGCCAGCAGCGGGAGCTGCGGCAGCAGGCTCATCTGGCAGGCGGCGCGCGCGATGTGCCCGAAGCCGACGGGCGCGAGGTCACGCAGCAGCTTCTGGAACAGCGCGGTCGGTCCCTCGCGCAGGTAGAAGTGGGCACCGAGGAGTTCCGCGAGCCGGTCCATGGCCTCCAGCAGCAGCCGGGACACCTCGAACTTGACCGCGGGGGCATACACGCTCGTCGCACCGGGCACCAGGTGCAGCGCACGGGCGCCGACCGCGCCGAGCGCCTCGGCGCGCAACAGGTCGGCGAAAACACCGGCCAGCACCGAGCGGACGTGCGGGATGGCGGTCGCGGGGCCGCCGTAGAGCCGACGTCCTGTCAGGTGGTCGACGGCGATGCGCAGTCCGGTGTCGAGGATTCCGGTGGCCATCGCGGGCAGGACCATGCGGGTGATCTGGAGGGCCTTCAGTGCGGTCTCCAGGCCGGAGCCGACGGGGCCGAGCACCGCGGAGGCGGACACGGGGAGTTCGTCGAAGCTCAGGCCGCCGAGCTGGACTCCCCGCATGCCCACGGTACTGAAACGCGGCAGGTCGGTGAGACGCGCGGGGTCGGCGCCCGCACGGTCGACGAGGACCAGGGAGTGGCTGCGGGGGCCGGGCCGGGGATCGGTGCGGGCGAGTACGACCATGGCGTCGGCCCGCGCGATGTTGGTGACCACCTCCTTGCGGCCGCTCAGCCGCAGGCCGCCGTCCGGTGCGGTGTTCGCGACGAACTCCGTGCCCGCCATGTCGTTGCCGTGCGCCAGTTCGTGGAAGGCGATGGCGATGCGCCGGCCGTCCAGGAGCAGGCCGGCGGCGTGTTCGGTCTGCCGTTCGTCGCCGGCGGTCCACAGGGTGACTGCGGCGATGAGCGAGCTGGCGCCGTAGCCGAGGCCGAGCGCGGGGTCGCGGCGGTAGAGGGCGCGCATGACCTCGGCGAGGTGGTCGGCCCGCTCCAGGCGGCCGCCCAGCCCGGGCGGTACGAACTCGGCGTTCAGCCCGTAGGAGTGCAGCAGTGTCTCTCCGGCGGCGAGCACCTCGGCGCGCTCGTCGGCGGCGAGGACGGCGGTCGCGCCGGTGGGGTTGGCCGGGTCGAAGAGGGCGCCGAGCAGGTGCTCCAGTTCGTCGGCACGCTTGGGGGCCAGGCCCGTGGCGGTGGTCATGCGGCGCCTCCCCACAGGGTCAACTCCGTCTCGGGCGTGCCGAGAACGACTTCGGCCAGGGCGACGAAGACGTCGCTGTCGTTGTCCTTGTGGCCGCCGCTGTCACCGAGCAGGGCGGTCAGGCAGGCCCGCGGCCACAGGCCGTCCATGCCAAGCCGTCCCGTGCGCAGAGTCGGGTTCTCCAACCACACCAGCAGGACGGCGGCAGCGGCGTAGGCGCGTTCGTAGGCCTCGGCCAGGCCGAAGGCCGTGCTGGGCAGTCCGCCCGCCACCGGCAGGAAGTCCGCCGACTCCGTCTCCAGCCGGGCGAGTTCGGCGAGCAGCCGGTCGACGAGCACGCCCGCCTCCAGTGGCCCTTCCTTCCGGATGCGTTCCGCCAGATCCGGCAGGGCCTGCACGGCGCTGCAGCCTGTGACGGACAGCAGCGTCAGACGGTCCGGGTCGAACGGCGGCAGAGGCGCGGTGAGGCCGGCGGCGGCCCGCAGGCCCTCGGTGTCGGTGCGGCGGCGGCTCAACTGACGGGCCAGGCGCGGCATCTGGTGGAGGAGGGCTGCGCGGTTGACGACCGTGCTTCCGTCGAAGATCGCGCAGACGCGGTGGTCGCGCTCCAGTTTGGCGAAGCCGCCGCCGGGCGGTGAGGTGAGGAAGCCACGTACGCCCAGCAGTTCACCGAGCGAGCCGAGCGTCTCCTG
>CAMLJW010000123.1 GCA_946480485.1 uncultured Streptomyces sp.
CGCACTCCCCGGACCCCGCAGGAAAAGGCCGCCCCGCGCACGTACGCAACCGGCTGATCGTCGCCGTCGCCGTCGTGGCCGCCGCGATCGCCGGAGCCGGTGCTCCCTCGGTCATCGCCGCCTCGGGTGAGCTGAAGGACTCCCAGAACCTGGTGACGGCCGCCGAGCGCACCAAGGACGCACTGACCCTCGCCCACGCGCTCGCCGACGAGCGAGACGAGGTCACTTCCTACATCGCGGCCGGCCGCCCAGACGGCCGGGGCCCCTCCGAACAGCACAGCGCCCGCGTGGACCGGCAGGTCGACGAGTTGCGGCCGCAGGCCCCCGCCGCGCTCCGCAGCGATCTCAACGACATCGCGTCCGTACGAAGAGCGGCGCTCACCGGGAGGAGCACCGCTCTCCAAACGCATCAGGCGTACTCCGCCGCCATCACCGAACTTCACGGTCTCGCAGAGGACCTGGCCGAGCGGCTGCCACCCCGCGCGGGCGCCGGCTCGCACGCGCTCGCCGACCTCGACACCGCCGTCCAGCAGGCCGCCGCCGCCCGCGGGCTCCTCCTCGCGGCCCTGAACGTACCCGTGACGACCCGTCCCACCACCGACCCGATCACCGCCCTGCCCACCACGACCACCACGTCGTCGGCCGGCGACACCAAGCAGCGGGGCGCCCTCACCGCCGCCGCTCAGCAGGCCAACGTCCGCGAACAGGCCGCGCTCGCCGACTTCCAGGAAGCCGCGCCCAGGGCTGACAGCGCCTCGTACGACTCCACGGTGACCGGCCCCGAGGTCACCTCCGCCGAGAAGTACCTCGCGAAACTCGTCGACCAGCCGACCCTCTCCGACTCCGAGCTCGGCACCAACACCAAGAAGCTGGACGCCGCGCTGTCCGCCCGCGTCGAGCTGATGCGTGGCGTCGAGGCGTCCCTCAACAGCCGCCGTGCCGCGGACCTCGCCCAGCTGCGTGACGACGACGTCACCGCCCTGGAGATCCGCATCGCGCTCCTCGGCGTTCTGATGCTGGTCGCCGTCGGCGTCTCCACGGCCATGGCCCGTACGCTGACCCGCCCGCTGGCCGTGCTGCGCCTCGGCTCGGCCCGCCTCGCCGCCGACCCGGTCGCCGAGGAACCGGTCAGGTTCACCGGCCGCAACGACGAGTTCGCCCAGGTCGTGCGTTCCGTCAATGCGCTGCACGCGCACGCCGCCGCGCTCCACGAGCGGTTGACGACCCTGGAGGGCGACCGCAAACACCTCGTCGCCCAGCGTCAGACGATGGCCGACGAACGGGAGAGGCTGCGCTTCGAACTCGCCGCGGCCACCGCCCACCTGACCGAGGTCCGGCAGAGCGTCCACGGCATCTTCGTCAACCTGTCGCTGCGCACCCTCGGCCTCGTCGAGCGGCAGCTCGCCGCCATCGAGGGCCTCGAGGAGCGCGAGCAGGACCCCGACCGCCTCGCCACCCTCTTCCGGCTCGACCACTTCGCCACCGTCATGCGTCGGCACAGCGAGAATTTGCTGGTCCTCGCAGGGGTGGAACACGGCCACCAGCACCCCGGCCCCGTCCCGCTCGTCGACGTCGTGCGCGCCGCCATCAGCGAGATCGAGCGCTACGAGCGGGTTCGGATCGGCTCGCTCCCGCCGTACCAGCACCTCGCCGGGTTCGCGGCGCACGACATCAGCCACCTGCTGGCCGAACTCCTGGAGAACGCCACGTCGTTCTCGCCGCCCGACATCCCCGTCGAGGTCTCCGGCTGGTTCCTGGAGAGCGGCGAGGTCATGCTCTCCGTACATGACGAGGGCATCGGCATGACCACCGAGCGCCTGGATCAGCTCAACGCCCGCCTCTCGGACTGCGCCCCCGAGGACGCGTACGACCGGGAGAGCGGCGAGGGTCTCGGACTCGGGCTGTACGTGGTGGCGCGGCTCGCGCACCGGCACGGCGTACGTGTACGGCTGCGTGAGCAGAAGCAGGGCGGCATCGCGGCGGTCGCCGTCCTGCCCAACTCGCTGCTCGCCCCCGCACACGCCGTCTCCTCGCAGGCCACCTCGATGGCCCAGGGCGCGCCCTCGCCGGCGTTCTCCGGGATCGAGGCCGAGGCCAACTCCCATGTGCTCCCCGGGCGCTGTGGCCGGGACCCGCTGATCGCGGCGGCGGAGCAGACGGCACGGCAGGCGGAGTCCGGGAAGACCGAGTCCGGGAAGACCGAGTCTGAAAAGACCGACTCCGGGGCCGAGTCCGAGGAGGGCCCGGCCGAGGAGCGCGCACGCGAGGGCTCCGCGCTCGGAGCAGAGCCCGCCGAGCCCTCGGGGCCTGCCCGGCCCACCGGCTCCTCCGGGTCGGAGACGACCATGGAGCTCATCCCACCGAAGCCCCGGGCCGAGGCGCAGGCGACCGCCGAATCCAAAGCCGCCGAATCCAAAGCCGCCGGTGGACCGGGAGCCGCCGACGGACCGGAAACGGTCATCGGACGCGAATCCGGGGCCGAACCCGTCATCGCCATCCCCGCCCAGACCCCTGCCGACCCCTTCGCCACCAACCCGTACGCCATCGGCCCCGACACCCACGAGCGCGTCGCCGATGAGCCGGAGCGGGTCACCGACAAGGGTCTGCCGAAGCGGACGCCCACGTTCTCCGCGACTTCGCCGCAGGCGAGGCCGCATGCGGGATCCGTTGACGCGGAGGCGTTGCGTCTCAGGCTCGGCGGGTTCCACCGGGGCGCGATGCAGGGCCGCCGCGACGTCGAGGCCGAGATCGCCGAACAGGCGGCCGAGATGCAGGCGCCCGCAGGGGACGTCGTGAAAACCGAGGGGGACACCGTCGAGGAGGCAAGCAGTTGACCGCGCCGAGTACCTTCGGGCTGAGCAATGAGGCCCGCAATCTGCACTGGCTGCTGACGAACCTCGTCGAGGAGGTATCGGGCATCCTGTCGGTCGCGGTGGTCTCCTCCGACGGTCTGCTGCTGCTCTCCTCCGACGCCGGGAGAAAGGCGCAGGGCCGCGAGGCGGGCAGGGCCAAACCCGCCGGCCCCAAGGGCTCCTCCGCCGACCTCGCCACCGTCGTGTCCGGCATCGGCAGCCTCACCATCGGCGCCGCCAGGCTGATGGACTTCGGCGGCCTCAAGCAGACGGTGGTCGCGATGGCCGAGGGCAGCCTCTTCGTCATGTCGATCAGTGACGGCTCGCTGCTCGGTGTGTACGGCGCGCCGGACTGCGACATGAGCGTCGTCGCCTACCACATGGCGCTCTTCGTGGGCCGCGCCGGGCACGTTCTGACCCCCGAACTCCGCAGTGAGCTGCGCCAGTCGATAGAGGACGCGTCGATAGGGAGCCGCCAGTGAGCAGTACGCCCAAGCTTCCGGTCCGCGGCGGGGAACGCAGACCCGCCCGTGTACGCCCCTACTCGCTCACCGGCGGCCGCACGCGCTTCGGGTACGTGCTGCTCGTCGAGACGTTCGTCACCAGCACAGCCGCGCTCGAAGCACCCGACGAGCGGAGGGAACTGACGAATGGTTCCCTCACCACCCGGGTGATGCCAGAGATGCGCGCCATCGTCGAACTCTGCCGCCGGATGCGAACGGTGGCCGAGGTCGCCGCGCTGCTGAGGCTGCCGCTCGGTGTGGTCCGCGTACTCCTCAGCGACCTGGCGGACCAGGGAAAGATCCGTGTGTACGGAACCGGTCACGGCCCGGGACAGCCGGACCGCGCACTGCTGGAAAGGGTGCTGAATGGACTCCGCCGTCTCTGAAGTCGTCGCCGAACCCGCTGTCGTCCCGGACGCGTACGAGAGCCTCCAGGCCTGGCAGACGGACCGGACGCGCGCCCCGATCGCCACGAAGATCGTGGTGGCGGGAGGCTTCGGCGTCGGCAAGACCACGCTCGTCGGCGCCGTCTCCGAGATCACGCCTCTCAAGACCGAGGCGCTGATGACCGAGGCCAGTGAGGACACCGACGACCTCACCGCGACGCCCGAGAAGCTGACCACGACCGTGGCCATGGACTTCGGCCGCGTCACGTTGGACGACGACCTGGTGCTGTACCTCTTCGGTACGCCGGGTCAGCAGCGGTTCTGGTTCATGTGGGACGACCTCGTGCGCGGGGCGATCGGGGCGGTCATCCTCGCCGACACCCGCCGCCTGAAGGACTGCTTCCCGGCGCTCGACTACTTCGAGAGCTGCGGACTGCCGTACGTCGTCGCGATCAACCACTTCGACGGCAGCGAGCGGTACGAGCCGGAGGATGTGCGAGAGGCCCTTACCGTGCCCGCGCACATACCTGTCATGATCATGGACGCGCGCCGGCGGATCTCGGTGATCGAGACCCTCCTGGCCCTCGTCGGCCACGCGTTCGAAGTCAGCCCCGAGTAGGCCCCTCGTAGTCGCAAGTAGGAGACAGGATCCGCATGCGGAAGATACTCGTCGTCGGAGCCGGCCAGTCCGGACTCCAGCTCGCCCTCGGACTCCAGTCGCACGGGTACGAGGTCACCCTGATGTCCAACCGGACGGCGGACGAGATCCGTACCGGACGCGTCATGTCCACGCAGTGCATGTTCCACACGGCACTGCGGCACGAGCGTGATCTCCAGCTGAACTTCTGGGAGCACCAGGCCCCGAAGATCGAAGGGCTCGGCGTCTCGGTCGCCGCGCCCGGCTCCCACGACCCGGGCCCCACGCAGCGCGCGATCGACTGGGTGGGCAAGCTCGGCGGATACGCCCAGTCCGTGGACCAGCGTGTGAAGATGGCCGGCTGGGTGGAGACGTTCACGCAGCGCGGCGGCCAGCTCGTCATCCACGGCGCGGCGGTCTCCGACCTCGACTACTTCTCCCGTACGTACGACCTGGTCCTCGTGTCGGCGGGCAAGGGCGAGCTGGTCTCCATGTTCGGCCGCGACGCCTCCCGCTCCCCCTACGCGGAGCCGCAGCGTTCCCTGGCCGTCTCGTACGTCCACGGACTGGGCCCGCGCCCCGAGCACCCCGACTACGAAGCGGTCCGCTGCAACCTGGTCCCGGGCGTCGGCGAGCTCTTCGTCATGCCCTGCCTGACCACCTCGGGCCGCGCCGACATCCTCTTCCTGGAGGGCGTACCCGGCGGCCCGATGGACGTCTTCCAGAGCGTCAAGGACCCGGCCGAACACCTCTCCCTGACCCTGGACCTCATGGAGCGGTACACGCCGTGGGAGTACGCGCGGGCCACAAAGGTCGAGCTGACCGACGCGAACGGCACGCTGTCCGGCCGCTACGCGCCGACGGTCCGCAACCCGATCGGGAGGCTGCCGGGCGGCGGCCTGGTCCTGGGCGTCGCGGACGTCGTCGTGGCGAACGACCCGATCACCGGCCAGGGCTCCAACTCGGCCTCCAAGTGCGCCGCTTCCTACCTGGAGTCGATCCTCTCGCACGGTGAGCGCGACTTCGACGAGGCCTGGATGCAAGGGACCTTCGACCGTTACTGGGACAGCGCCCAGCACGTCACCAAGTGGACCAACGCGATGCTCGGCGTGCCGCCCGAGCACGTGCTGAACCTGATCGGCGCGGCGGGCCTGCTCCAGCCTGTGGCCGACCGCTTCGCCAACGGCTTCAACGACCCCAGCGACTTCGAGAACTTCTTCTACGAGCCCGAGAAGACCGAGGCCTATCTGGGCTCCGTGGCCGCTGCGGGCGCGGCAGGGGCGTAACCCTCGTAGCCCTCGTCGGATCCGTCCGTCGCACCCCGGGGGAGCTTCGGCGGCGTGCACTGCCGCAGGGGCTCCCCGGCCGGGTCCGTGTGACGAACGCGGGTCCCGTCTCGCGAGCGCCGTCAACGGCCGTCGTCGGCGGGCGGGTTCAGTACCGCCTCCATGACGGCCCGAGCGATCGGCGCCGCGTCCCCGCCCCCGCTGATGTCGCCCCGGTCGGCCGCCGCGTCCTCGACGACGACCGCGACGGCGACCGCCGGTTCCATGGCGCCGGCGGCATGCGCCCACGAGATGAACCAGGCGTACGGCGTACCGGAGTTGCCGATGCCGTGCTGCGCGGTGCCGGTCTTGCCGCCGACCGTGGCGCCGGGGATGGCGGCGTTCGTTCCGGTGCCCTCCGTCACCACGTTTGTCATCAACGTGCGCAGCCGCATGGCGGTGGCGGTGTTCATGGCCCGGCGCAGGGTGCGTGGGCGGGTGGCCGAGACCGTGGCGCCGTCGGCCGTGGTCGTCCGCTCCACCAGGTGCGGCGCACGCACCGATCCGCCGTTCGCGACGGCCGCCGAGACCATCGCCATCTGCAGGGGTGTCGCCCGGGTGTCGAACTGGCCGATGGAGGAGAGCGCGAGCTGAGCCTTGTCCAACCGGGTGCGGAAGGTGCTGGCGGACACCGGGAACGGGATCCCCACCTCGGGGTCGTTGAAGCCGAAGCCGGCCGCTGCGCTCGCCATGCCCTCCGGACCCACGTCCGCGCCCAGCTTGGCGAACACCGTGTTGCATGACCACTCGAAGGCTTGGCGCAGCGACGCGTCGGCGCAGCCCTCGACATCGTTGGTCAGCTCGGCCGAACTGCCGGGCAGCCGGTACGGGTCCGGGGAGTCGGTGGGCGCGTCCAGGTCTGTCACCAGGCCCGCGTCGAGGGCAGCCGCCGCGGTGACCACCTTGAAGGTCGAACCGGGTGGATAGGTCTGCTGGATCGCCCGGTTGAGCATCGGCCTGTCCGGTGAGCGGTTCAGCCGCTTCCACTCCCGCGCCACCGCGCGGTCCGTCCCGGAGAGCCGCTCCGGGTCGTAGGAGGGAGTGGAGACGAGCGCCAGGATCCGGCCCGTCGACGGCTCGATCGCGGCCACCGCGCCCCACCGGTCACCGAGTCCGGCGTACGCCGCCTGCTGTGCGGCCGGGTCGAGGGTCGTGACGACGTCGCCGCCGGGGTTCCGGGCTCGTGTGGCGTCGTTCCACAGGGGCGGCGGGGAGAGCATCGGGTCGGTGCCGGAGAGGACGTCGTCCTCGGTGTTCTCCAGGAAGGCCGTGCCGTATGCCTGAGAGGCGAAGCCGGTGACGGGCGCGTACAACGGGCCGTGCTGGTACGTCCGTTCGTAGCGGAGCCGCTCTCCCGAGTCCCTGGAGCCCGTGACCGGTCTGCCGTCGACCAGGATGTCGCCGCGCGGCTGCCCGTAACGGGAGATCAGCAGCCGGCGGTTGGCCGGATTCTCCTCGTACGAGCGGGCCTGGACGAGCTGAATGCGGGTCGCGTTCACGAGGAGGGCGGTGAGGAGCAGGGCGCAGAACGCGGCGGCGTGGCGGATGTACCGGGGCATGGGGCGGCCCTCTTGGGTCATTGTGCGGCCTCCCTGTCGTACGGGGCCCCGTCGTACTGGCGGCGAGCCGAGTCGGTGAGGCGGATCAGCAGGGCCACGATGATCCAGTTGGCGACGACCGACGAACCGCCCTGCGCCAGGAACGGCATCGGCATTCCGGTCAGCGGGATCAGCCCGGTCACGCCGCCCGCGATCACGAAGACCTGGAGCGCCAGCATCGAGGCGAGTCCGACGGCGAGCAGCCGTCCGAACGGGTCGCGCAGGGCCAGGCCCGCCCGGTAACCGCGCTCGACCAGCAGTCCGTACAGCAGGAAGATCGCGGACAGTCCGCTGAGGCCCAGTTCCTCGCCCGCCGTCGCCAGAATGAAGTCCGACTTGGCGGCGAAGCCGATGAGAATGGAGTGGCCGAGCCCGAGGCCGGTGCCGAGCATCCCGCCCGCGGCGAACGCGTAGAGGGACTGGGCGAGTTGGCTCGGCCCTTGGCCCGCCTCGACCGACGCGAACGGATGCAGCCAGACCTCGACCCGACTGTGCACATGCGGCTCCAGCCGGCCGACGGCCAGAGCTCCGAGCGCGGCGAGCAGCAGGCCGACCGCGAGCCAGCCGGTGCGGCCCGTGGCGACGTACAGCAGGATCACAAAGAGGCCGAAGAACAGCATGGAGGTGCCGAGGTCCCGCTCCAGGACCAGCACGCCGACGCTCAGCAGCCAGATCGTGACGATCGGGCCGAGCACCCGCCCGGTGGGCATCTGGAGCTTCCAGATACGGCGGCCGGCGTACGCGAGGGCGTTGCGGTTCGCCGCGAGATAGCCGGCGAAGAAGATCCCGAGCAGCACCTTCGCGAACTCGCCCGGCTGGATGGAGAATCCGGCGATTCTGACCCAGATCCGGGCGCCGTTCAGGGGCGGGAAGAGGACCGGCAGGACGAGCAGGGCCAGCGCGGTGACGACGGAGAGGTACGTGTAGCGCTGGAGCACCCGGTGGTCGCGCAGGACGAGCACGACCGTGATGAACAGGCCCACACCGAGCGTCGACCAGACGAGCTGCGCGGAGGCCGCCCGGTCGGCCGGGGTCTCCAGGTCGAGCCGCTGGATCAGCACCAGGCCGAGACCGTTGAGCAGTACCGCGATCGGGAGCGGAAGCGGATCGGCGTACGGCGCCCGCAGCCGCACCGCGACATGCGCGAGGAGCGCGAGCACGCCGAGCCCGGCGCCGTAACCGGCGGCGCCGGGCGGGACGGAGCCGTTCCTGGCGAGTCCGACGGCGCAGTAGCCGTACACGGAGAGCAGGACGGCCAGGACGATGAGGGTGAACTCGATGCCACGGTGCCGGGGGAGGGGTACAGCGGGAGTCGGCGGGTTCGCCTGCGCTGTCGGTCCGGGCGAGATCATGTCCGGAACGTAGCAAGCGAGTCCCTTGATGTCCCGTTATGTCGCGATGATCGGGCTGTTCTGGTGCATCTTCGGGGTGTCGGGCTCGTGTCGGGGCTCAGCACCAGCGGGGCGACGGGCCGATGTTGTTGATGTGCCGTGCCGCGCCCCAGGACCAGGTGCCGTCCTTCACGAGATACCAAAGAGGATTGCCGTCGACGGTATCGCCCGGCGCCTTGCAGAAGATCTGGACGACCTCGCCCTGCGCGGCGGTGCGAAGCACCGCGCTGCCGCGGGTCGGGGCGGTGTGCAGCTTCAGGCCGCCCGGGGCGGTGACGACGCCCTGGAAGCCCCGGGGATCCTGACTGTCTTGACCGTCGGCCACGCCCATGTCGCGCCCCTCCCGCCCGTCAGGGCCATCACGGCGGTCCTGTGCGTCGCGGCCGCCTTGGCGGCCTTGGCCGCCTTGGTCCGAGTCGTCACCGGCGCCGTTCGCGAGGGCTATGCTCGCGGCGCCGAGGATGAGTGCACCGCCGGCGGCTGCCGTGCCGAGGTGGACGAGAGCGGAACGCAGAGACATGGCGACTCCTTCAGAAAAATGAGCAGGGTGATTGATCGCCACATTAGGAGCACGTCTCGCGCAGTGCCCGTCACACTGCGCCATCGGGGGACAGCCGCGCCCCGAGGGGAGATCGGCGCTGTGACATCGTGCGGCTTGGCCGCTTGGGCGCGACCAGTCTCCCTGGAGTTCTCGGCCTGGCTCGAACAGGGACGGCCCTTCGGCCACAGCTGGGTGGGGCCGACCGCGGTGGACGTCGGGCCACGTCCTTCGGATCTTCCTTCGGATCGCCGGGCTCGCAAGTCCCTTGTGTCCGGTGGCCGGATTCCGTGCCTGCTCGGCTGGTCACGCAGATGGCTGCGTTGTCGTCATTCGCCGACGCTCCGCACCGACTCCCTCTGCCTTGGAATCGCACGCACCAAACCCGCCCGCTTTCCGATCGAAGGCAGCCCGACGGCCTCTCAGGCACGCTTACGGGCCGTCGTCTTCTTGGCGGGCGCCTTCTTCCCGGCGGCTTTCTTGGCGGTGGCTTTCTTGGCGGTGGCCTTCTCGGCAGCTGACTTCTGACTGGCAGCCGGCTTCTGGCCAGAGGTCGTCTTCTTCCCTGCGGCCGTCTTCTTCGCCGTGGCCGTCTTCTTCCTCCCGCCGACCTGCTGGGGAGCGGCACGGGCGGAACGACGGGCGCCGGCCCTTCCGGCGGGAGGCCGCTCGCCCTTGTCCTCGCCCTCGGACGGCTCCTCGCCGCGGGCGACGCCGGCCTCGCGGACACTCTTCTCCAGGGCGGACACGAGGTCGATGACCTTGCCGCCGGCTCCCTCGGCGGCGGGCGGGGACGGGACCGTCTCACCGGATGCCTTGGCGGCGATGAGTTCATCGACGGCCTCGCGGTAGTCGTCGTGGAGTTCGTCGAGGCCGACCTCACCGAGCGTGTCCATCAGGGCGTCCGCGAGGTCGAGTTCCTTGTAATGGACGGTGACGCTCGACTCCGGGGCGGCGATCTCCGGGGCACGGATCTCGTCCGGCCACAGCAGCCCGTGCATGGCGATGACGTCGTCGACGACCCGCAGCATCCCCAGCCGCTCCCGGCCTCGCAGCGCGAACTTCGCGATGGCGACCTTCTGGCTGCGCTTCAGCGCCTCGCGCAACAGGGTGTACGGCTTGGCGGCGGGAACACCGTTCGCCGCCAGGTAGTACGCGGTGTCCATCTGGAGCGGGTCGATGCGCTCGGCCGGGATGAACGCCACGATGTCGATCGTCTTGGCGGTCGGAATCGGCAGTGCGGCCAGGTCGTCGTCGGTGATCGGAACGATGGTGCCGTCCGCCTCCTCGTACCCCTTGCCGATCTCGTCGGCCGTGACCTCACGTTCCTCCAGCTCGCACACCTTGCGGTAGCGGATGCGGCCGCCGTCCTCGGTGTGGATCTGACGGAAGGAGATCGAGTGGCTCTCAGTGGCGTTCACCAGCTTGATCGGGATGCTGACCAGCCCGAAGGAGATGGCGCCGTTCCAGATGGATCTCACGGTCGACACCTTTCAAGTCGATTTCTCCCGATTGCATGGGATTCTCATCGTATGACGCCGATCACGGAGGTGGAGGGGCGAAAGCTGGCGCTGAGCAATCTGGAGAAGGTCCTCTATCCGGCGACCGGCTTCACCAAGGCCGAGCTGCTGCACTACTACGCGACGGTGGCGGACACGCTGCTCGCTCACCTCCGAGATCGCCCTCTGTCCTTCCTTCGCTACCCCGACGGCCCGGGCGGGCAGGTCTTCTTCGCCAAGAACGTCCCGCCCGGTACGCCCGACTGGGTCAGCACTACCGAGGTTCCTCGCTCGGAGGGGCCCGCACGCATGGTTCTGATCCAGAACCTCGCGTCACTGATCTGGGCGGCGAACCTCGTCACGGAGTTCCACACGCCCCAGTGGCGCGCGGACGCTCCGGCTCTCGCCGACCGCCTGGTCCTCGACCTCGACCCCGGCCCGCCCGCCACGATCGTCGAGTGCTGCCGGGTGGCGGTGTGGCTCCGCGACCGCCTGGCCGCGGACGGTTTGTGGGCCGGCGCGAAGACGTCCGGCTCCAAGGGCCTGCACCTCCTCGCTCCGCTGGAGCCGACCCCGTCGGGCGAGGTCACGTCATACGCGAAGTCCCTGGCGGTGGAGGCCGAGGCGGAGTTGCCCGCCCTGGTCACCCACCGCATGACGCGGAGTCTCCGTCCGGCGAAGGTGTTCGTCGACTTCAGCCAGAACGCCGCCCGCAAGACGACGGCGACCCCCTACACCCTCCGGGCCCGCCCCGCCCCCACGGTCTCCGCCCCCGTGACGTGGGCCGAGATCACGGCCTGCACCCGCCCGTCCCACCTCACCTTCCGCGCCCAGGACATCGCTGCCCGCCTGCACGAGCACGGCGACCTGCTGGCCCCGTTGTTCGACCCGAGCCGTGCCGCGGCGTTGCCGTGACGCTCCGCTTGTGATCGCAGCCACCACCGCCTCGTCCGGAAACGTCGTCGCCAACAACCCGATCGACACCTCATCCGTCAGACGGCCAGCCGCCACACCCCGATCCACCACCAGACGATCTCCCCACGGGCAGTGGGCCGTAAGTCATGGCCATTGGCCCAGGAGGACGACGTCTCCGTTCGAGCTTGCCCAGAGGCTTCTCCTTCATAGGTGCACGACGCGCGTTGACACACTCTCTGACGCTCCGGCATTCCCGTGACGACGGCCACCCATGGCTTTAAGCTG
>CAMLJW010000124.1 GCA_946480485.1 uncultured Streptomyces sp.
GAGGTGGAGCGGCAGCGCCTGGGGACCGCTGCGGCCGGCGGCTCCCGTGGCTCCGGTGGCGTACGAGAAGTGCAGGTGGGGGCCATCGAGTTCGGCGCGCAGCACGACGGGGCGCCCGGGTTCGAGAGGGATCCTGGGCGGGTGCGCGGTGAGCTTTCCGGCCTCGCAGCTCAGCGCCCGCAGCACCGGGGAGGAGTCGTCCTCGGCCGTGACGTACAGGTAGTGCCAGTTGCGGGTGTTGTAGTAGGCGGTGAGCCCGGCCATGTGGTCAGGGCTGCGGGGCGTGAAGGTCAGCTCGGTCTCGAAGGAGCAGCTCCGTGCCGTCACCCGTCGGGCGACCAGGCTGGGCCCCCCACGGCCCACAGGCGACTGGCCGCCCCGGACGCGCAGCCGCCCGGGCATCGGCTCGACCCATTCCGGGTCGGCCGGCCGGCGCAGGGTGGACCAGTCGGGGCCGAGCACCGGGCCGTCGAAGTGGTCCATGGCGGGCGGCTCGGGCACGGGGGCGGGCAGAAGGCCCGGCGCCGGTACCGTGACGGCGGGAACCCCGCCCGCGACGCGCGGCCAACCGTCCTCGGTCCAGGTCACGCGTTGCAGGGCGGTCTCCCGGCCCAGCACGCAGCGGCCGCGCTCGGTGTAGGGGCGGGCGGCGATGTGGGCGGCGTACCACTCCCCCGTCGCCGTCTTTACGAGCGAGCAGTGCCCGGCCTTCTGGAGCTCCAGGGTCGGATCGTGCCGGGCGGTGAGCAGCGGCCCGGACGGGTCGGGTTCATACGGGCCGAGCAGTTCGCGGGAACGGGCCACGGCCGCACCGTGCTCGTAACCCGTACCTCCTTCGGCGTGCACCAGGTAGTACCAGCCGTTCCTGCGGTAGAGGTGCGGGCCCTCGGCGACTCCGGCGGCGGTGCCCACGGAGATCGTCCGGGGTTCGCCGAGCAGCTTTCGCGCGGCACGGTCGTACTCCTGGACCTCGATCCCGGCGAACAACTCCCGCTCCGGCCGCCAGTCGAGACGCATGTTGAGCAGCCAGCTCCGCCCGGCACCGTCGCCGTCGCCGTCGTGGAACAGTGAAACGTCGAAGCCCCGCCCGTGCAACGGAACCGGGTCGGACCACGGACCCTCGACCGAGGGTGCTGTGGTGACGTAGTTGGGGAGGTCCTTCCAGCCCTCCGCGTAGGTGTCGACCACGGTGAAGACGAGGTGGAACAGACCGTCGGCGTACGACAGTCCGGGTGCCCAGATGCCTCCGGAGTCGGGGACGCCCGTCAGGTCGAGGAGCCGTCGGCTGTCCAGGATTCCGCCCAGCGAACGCCAGTGCACCAGGTCCCGGGAGTGGTGCACGCGCACCCCCGGGTACCACTCGAACGTGGATGTGGCGATGTAGAAGTCGTCGCCGACCCGCAGGATCACGGGGTCGGGTTCGAATCCGCGCAGGACGGGGTTGTGGATCACAGAGGCTCCGCTCAGAGGGAGATCAGCGGGAGGAGAGGGCTCAGGGGTGAACAGGGCTCAGGGGGTGAACAGGGCTCAGAGGGTGAACAGGAGGGTGCCGAAGCTCGGGTGGTCGCCTTGCGGTGGAGCGCCCTCCGGTCACACGGTGGAGCCGGTGCGGTCCCATGTGCCGCACCGGCCTTATCGTTGTGTCATTCGCCCGACAGGCCGCCCCGGTAGAGCACCAGGGTGCTGAGCGGGCCGAGCTTGGGCCGCTCACCCGAGCCGATCACCTTTCCGGTGGCGAGGTCGCGGGCCGGGCCGAACCGCGTGCGGGCGGGCACGGTAAAGGTCTTGTCGGTGCTGGTGTTCATGGCGATCAGGTAGTTGCCGTACTCGCAGAGGTAGAACGGCGCGCGTCCGACGAGCATGGTCTCCACGCCGTCGAAGTGGACGCCGAGGGCGGGGTCCGGGATGTCGTCCGGGATGGGCGCGAGGCGGTAGACGTCTCCCTCCTGCGACTGGTGGAGGGTCTCGCCGGGCGGCGGGAAGCCGCCGGGCGGGATGTGCCCCGCCCCGGGGTCGTTGATGGCGTAGTCCCACAGGATCCAGTCACGTGCCGTGAACGTCTCGTCGGTGGTGCCGGCGGAGCGCTGACGGACCGTCGCGGAGCGCTGGTGGACGGGGGTGAGGTGGTGGATGCGGGCATAGTCGTTGACGCCCTGGCGGCACCGCCAGTAGAGGGAGGCGAACAGCAGTTCCTTGCCGTTCTTGACGGCGAGGCAGCCGTTCTCCTCGTCGGCGAAGACGAAGTCGGGCCGGTCCCAGGCCGTCGGGATCCGGGCCGGGCGGGACGCGAGTGTCTGGAAAGCGTCCCAGTCGCGGGAGACCAGGCGCAGCCCGGCGAGGCCGACCCGGGTCCAGCTGTGGTGGATGAGCAGGTCCAGCTGCCGGTAGAACTGGCCGTCGGCCATCATCTCCTGGGTCCAGCCGACGATGTCGGGGTCCTTGAACACGGCGGCGGCCATCAGCGGGTTGGAGTCCCAGGCGGTACGGGACGCGTAGGCGACCTCGCCGGGGTAGACCTCGTTGCGCCAGCCGATGACGGTCTCGATACGGGAGACCCGGGCGCCCGTCTCATCGACGTCGACGACCCGGAACCGGCCGCGCGCCTTGGTGATCTTGACCATCTGTTCGCGCAGTTCGGGCGCCTCCTGGGCGTCGTGGCCGCGCGTGACGGACTCGTACATCATGACCAGCCAGTCGATGACCTCGCCATAGCTGCCCACGTAGCCGAGTTCGCGGGTCAGGCCGGCCTTCGTGACCTGGTGGTAGCTCTCGCCGAGCGGCTTGGTCGGGTTGCCGTCCTCGTCCTCCCTGCCGAGGTAGGGCTTCATGCCGAGGGACTGGTACATGTAGTCGCGGGCCTTGGTCTCCGGGAGGGCGAGGTCCGGGTCGAGCAGTCGCAGGCCTCGGTTGGCCTGGTAGATGCCGATGGCGCAGATCTGCGACTGGTTGGTGTAGTGCGGGAAGTGCTGCCGCCAGTAGTCCCGGCTGGACTTGAGCATGTCGGTGTACGCCGCGCGGCGCACCGGCTGCTCGGCGGTGTCGGTGCTCTTCGGCGGGGTGACGGTCAGGTCGTCGAACCAGGCGGTGCCGGGGCCGGACAGCCGCAGATGGAACTCGACCTGGGTGGCGCCGGCCGGGGTCTGGAGGTCGAGGGAGACCTGTTCCCAGTCGTGGGTGCCGCCGGCGGCGAACTTCCTGTGGTCGCCGCCGACGAGGTTGCCGGACGCGTCGAAGAACAGCGGGTCGATGTGCGCGCCGGCCCCGGTGACACCGTCCGTCCTGATCCAGGCGGCGTAGGTGGTCGTGCCTTCGCCGACCTGGAACCTCGCCGTGTTGTAGGCGGTGATGAACCCGGTGTCCGCGGTCGCCGCGACCTTGAGGGAGGCGGATCCGGAGCGGGAGACGGCGGTGTCCCGGGACCAGGTGGCGTCGGTGGTCCTGCCCCAGCTGGGCACTGCCCAGCCCGAGGGGGTGTCGCCGCCCTGCTCGAAGCCCGGGTTGCGCAGTTCGGTCGGCTTGACCAGGTCCACGGAGTCGAACCAGGCGGTGCCGGGGCCGGACAGCCGCAGATGGAACTCGAGCTGGGTGGCGCCCTCCGGGGTCTCCAGGTCGAGGGAGACGTACTCCCAGCCGTGGGTGCCGCCGGCGGCGAACTTCTTGTGGTCGCTGCCGACGAGCTTGCCGCTCGCGTCGAAGAACAGCGGGTCGATGTAGGCGCCGACCCCGGTGACCCCGTCCGTCCTGATCCACGCCCCGTAGGTGTACGTGCCCTTCTGGACCTGCGTCTTGGGGTCCGAATAGGTGAACATGTTGCCGCCGGACGCGGGCAACTGGAGCTTCAGCGAGGCGGAACCGGTGCGCGAGACGGTGGTGTCGCGCGACCAGGTGGCACCGGCGGTCATGCCCCAGCCGGCCGCCGACCAGCCCATGGGGGTGTCGCCGCCCTCCTCGAAGCCCGGGTTGGTGATCTCGTACGGGGAGCCGGTCACCTTCTGGTCCAGGCGGTCGCCCAGGTGCTCCCAGAGCAGGGCGAGGACCAGACCGACCCGGCCGAAGCCCTGCCACTGCTGGTCGGAGCCGGTGAGCACGGACTGGTCGAGCTTCCAGGCCATGTAGCGGCCGTCGACGGCGCGCAGGACCCGGTCCAGGGCGGCGTCCTTCTTGTACGCTGGGCTGCCGGACCACAGATAGCCCTCGGCCAGCGACTGGAAGGCGAAGGCGTCCATGCCGGCCGGGTTCGCGGCGGTGAGGTAGAAGTTCTGGTCCTTCTCGACGCGTCCGCGCACGGCCTGAAGCACCTCGGGGCCCTCGACGTCGCGCGGCTTGAGCTCCGGGGCCGGGCCCTGGGGTTCGCCCTTCGGCGGGATGAAGTACGGCTCGGTGTGGGTGTAGATGCGGTAGATGCCGCGCGAGGGCGTGGTCATCTTGTAGTACAGCTGGTCGGGGTTCTGGCCGTACGACCAGATGCGCCCCATGGAGCGGATCTCCAGCGTCACCTTCTTCTTGCCGGCCGTCATCTTCTCCGGCAGGGGGTGGGTGTGGAAGAAGAAGCGGCCGGGGGTGCGCGGCGCGGTGTCGAGGATGTCGAGGCTGTCGACCGCGCCCTCGTCCTGGTAGCCGATCTGGAGGCCGTCGCAGAACAGCTGGAGCCGCCACATGTTGGTGCCGGAGGCCGCCTGCTCGGAGGTGTCGTCGTAGTCGTCGCCCCACAGCCGCACCGTGACATAGGTGGTGCCGGTCGGGCTGACGGCGACGTCGAACTTCAGCGTGCCGCCCCAGTAGCCGGCAGGTTCCGTCGGGTTGAGGACACGGGCGCTCTGGCCGAGGCCGCCGGTGACGGTGTCGGAGAGGGTGGCGGCGAGGTGGTGCGCGGCCTCGGACCTGGCGTCGCCGAAGACAACGATGTCCAATGGCTTGCTGACGGCCGGCTGGAACGCCTCGGGCAGTTCGGGCTCGGTGACCGGCGAGGCGGCGGCGGGCTGCGCGGTCAGCCAGCCGAGGCCGGCCGCGGCGGCGCCGGTCGTCCCGGCGTACTTGAGCACTTCACGTCTTCTGGGGGCGTTGGACACGGCTGATCCTTCTTACTTGAGGCTGCCCATGAGAATTCCGCTGCGCCAGTACTTCTGGAGCGTGAACATGAAGATCGCGAGCGGAACGATCGACAGCAGGGACCCGGTGAGGACAAGGGTGTTCATGTCGCGGGCGGTCTGTGCCTGCTGAAGCCACGAGTAGAGGCCCAGGGTGACCGGGAAGGTGCGCTCGCCATTGAGCATGAACAGGGGAAGGAAGAAGTTGTTCCAGATGTTGATGAA
Organism: uncultured Streptomyces sp.; assembly: GCA_946480485.1. The sequence continues at coordinate 5,313 of CAMLJW010000124.1, forward strand.
CTCGAGCATGAAGATGGTGATGCCGCCGGTCCTCATCAGCCGCAGGGCGACCACGTAGAAGATCCGCAGCTCACCGGCGCCGTCGATGCGGGCCGCCTCCATCAGCTCGGTGGGCACGGAGCTGTCGGCGTACACCTTGCCGAGGTAGACCCCGAACGGGTTGATGAAGTACGGGATGAGCACCGACCAGATGGTGTTCGTGAGCCCGATCTCGGAGAACACCAGGTAGAGCGGGAAGGCCAGCAGCGTGCTGGGCAGCAGCGAGGCGCCGACGATGACCGCGAAGAGCGCGCCCCGGCCGTGGAAGGCGAACTTCGAGAGGCCGTACCCGGCGGCGAGCGAGACAAAGGTGGAGCCCGCCGCTCCAAGGGTGGAGTAGAGGACGGAGTTGCCCACCCAGCGGGCGAAGACCCCGTCGTGGTAGGTCCAGATGTCCTGGAGGTTGTCGCCGAGGTGGTTGGAGGAGAACCACAGGCCGAACGTGGAGTAGAGGTCGGTCTGGTTCTTGGTCGCGGAGACGATCAGGAACCAGGTGGGGGCGAGCGAGTAGAGCAGGAAGAGGACCAGCAGACCGGTGGTGAGCGCCACCGCGCGGCGGGAGGGACGCACGCCGCCCCCGGAGGCAACACTGCTCATGACATCTTCCTGTTCGTGACGCGGTAGAAGACGAAGGCGAGAATGCCGGTGACGACGGCCAGGACCAGGGACTCGGCGGCGGCGTACTGGTAGTCGCCGACCTTGAAGGCCTGGTCGTAGATCTCCATCATCGGCGTGAAGTCCGTGTTGATGGACTCCGGTGCGATCTGCCGCATGATCAGCGGCTCACCGAACAGCTGGAGCCGTCCGATCAGCGAGAACATGCCGGTCAGCACGAGGATCCCGGTGATGTTGGGCACCTTGATCGACCAGGCGATCCGCCACTCGCGGGCGCCGTCCAGCCGGGCCGCCTCGTACAGCTCGCGGGGCAGCGCCTGCAGCGAGGCGGAGATCAGGATCATGTTGAAGCCGATCCCCTGCCAGGTGAGCAGGTTGCCGAGCGACAGGTACGTGTTGAGGCCGCCGAAGAACGTGATGTCCGTGCCGGCGCGTTCCGCGACCTCCAGCAGCGGACTGCCCGTCGGGCTGTAGAGGAACAGCCACATCAAGGTGGAGACCACGGCGGGGATGACGTACGGGATGAGCAGCGCCGAACGGACGAAGCGCACCGCCCGGGCGGCAACCCCGTCCAGCAGCAGGGCCAACAGCAGGGCGATGGCCAGCATGACCGTGATCTGCACCGCGCCGAACAGCAGGGTGCGCCCCATGCTCGCCCAGAAGGCGCTGTCGCCGAGGACCGAGGCGAAGTTGGCGAAGCCGGTGTAGACGACCCGTGTCGGGCCGAAGCCGAGGCCGGTGCTCTTCTTCTCGTGCAGGCTCTGGCTGAAGGCGTAGCCGATCGGCAGGACGTAGGTGGCGAGGAAGCCCAGCAGGAAGGGGAGGGTGAACAGCAGCCCCTTGTAGGCTCCCCGTCTCCCGGCCCGGCGGGGGGAGGACCGCCGGACCGGGGAGTCGGTCGCGACCTTCGCCGGTCGCGTCAGGGTGGACACGGGTGTCTCCAGGTGGGGTGAGTCGACTGTCTGCCGAGCAGGCTGCTGGTTGCCTTCTGGCGGGCTCAGCTGCCCGCGACCGCCTTGATGCCCTTGCCGTTGAGGTCGTCGACGGTCCACTTCTCGATGCTCTTCAGCATCTCCTCGACCTTGATTTCCTTCTTGATGACCTTGCCCCACTGCTTCTGCATCTCGGAGTACATGGCCGCGTAGTTCGGGCCGTACTGCCACTGGTCACCGACCCGCGAGGCGGCGGTCGTGATCACGTTCGCGCTGTCGGACTCGCCGTTGAACATCTCGGTGGGGATGATCTTGTCGACGTACGGGGAGACGTCGGTGACCGCCGGGAAGAGACCGGACTTGGACGCCGGGTCCGTCAGTGTGGTCAGCGACTCCTTGCTGCTGGACATCCAGGCGGCGAACTCGGCGGCGCGGTCCGGGTACTTGCAGCCCTTGAGCACGCCCAGGGTGTCGAAGTTGCTGGAGGTCTGCGGCTTGGCGGTGTCGAAGACCGGCGAGTCCGCGAGCTGCCACTTGCCCTTGGACTTGGGGAAGTTGGTGTTGTAGATCGGCAGCTGCCACGTCGAGGTGGTCATCGCGATGGTCGTGCCGAGGTCCCAGGTCTTGAAGACACCGGGGTCGGCGTAGGAAGCCTTGGAGGCGAGGTCGTTGTCGACCAACTGCTGGACGATGTCACCGGCCTTCAGTGCCTCGGGGGAGGTGAAGTCGACCACCCAGTGGTCGCCCTCCGCCTTGTACCACTGGGCACCCGACTCCCAGGACAGGTCGACCAGGGTGCTCGGGTCCTCGCCCGCCATGTTGAAGATCTTGACCTTCTTGTTCTTCTTCTGCGCCTTCTTGCCGGCCGCGATCAGGTCGTCCCAGGTCTTCGGCGCCTCGATGCCGTACTTCTTGAACAGGTCCGCGCGGTAGGCGGTGAACAGCGGCGAGGAGCCCATCGGGATGCCGAAGGTGGTGCCGCCGGGGCTGACCGCGTTCCACGCCGCGTTCGTGTACTTGCCCTGGTACGGCTCGGCGATTTTGGTGATGTCGGTGAGCAGGCCGTCCGCGGCGAAGTTCGCGAGGTTCATCCCGTCCATCTTCGACAGGCAGGGAGCGGTGCCGGCGTTCACCGCGGCGCGCAGCTTCTGGTACGCCGTGTCGCCCGCCGGGTTGACGAACTTGATCTGGGTTTCGGGGTGCTCCTTGTTCCACACCTTGGTCTGGGCCTCGATGCCGTCGGTCCAGCTCCAGAGTTCCAGGGTGACCTTGCCCTTCGCGGGCTTCGCGGCGGACTCGGAGTCGTCGCCGCCCTCACAGGCGACCAGCAGGAGGGACAGGGACGCCGCGGCGGCGACCGAGGCGAGGGCTCTGGTTCGGAACTGGGACATCGGTCCTCCACGGAGGGAACGGGACGGCGCTTGGGGTGGGAGCCGGCGCGGTCAGCAGGAGACAGGGCGGGGATACGGTGTCCGTCCCCAGAGGGAAGGTAACCGTTTGCCGTGGACCGTAGGACGTGAGCGGCCAGGCCCGCAAGAGGGGAAGGTGCGATTGTTTCCTCAAACTTTCTGAAGCGTTACCTGGTGCCCTATTTGACCTGCACAGTTGACGCCAATACCACTCCGAGCGATCGAGCATCTCGACCACGTGACGACGGATCGCATCATTGACCCATGAGGCGGCGGGCCTTAACGTGGAATACGTTTACCCGGGCGAGCCTTTCGAGAGCGCCCTCTGCCCCCTCCGTCCCCGTGCCCGAAGCAGGAGCACAATGCCCACGCCACCGCTGCCCCCTGCCGTGTTCGCGATGAACCCGGTGCATCTGCCCGAGCTCTTCCCGCCCCTCCTCATGGCGCGGCTGCGGCAGCTCGTGACGATCGATCCCGGCCTCGTTGTCCAGGACTTCACCGATCCGGTGGCCGCACGGGCGTTGGCGGAAGCCGAGGTGCTGGTCACGGGCTGGGGCTGCCCGCACCTCGGCGCGGACGTGCTGGACGCGGCCCCCCGGCTGCGTACGGTCCTGCATGCGGCCGGCAGTGTGCGCAACCTCATCGGGGAGGCGTTCTGGGAACGAGGACTCACCATCTCCAGTGCCGTCCGTGCCAACGCGCTGCCCGTGGCCGAGTACACGCTGGCCGCGATCCTGTTCGCCGGAAAGGACGCCTTCGGACTGCGGGAGCGCTTCCGGTCCGAGCGGGTCTACCCCGGACCGGACGAGTACGCGGCGGTCGGAAACGTCGGCCGCCGGGTCGGGATCATCGGCGCCTCCCGCGTGGGCCGTCGGGTCCTGGAACTGCTGCGGCCCTTCGAACTCTCGGTCAGCCTGTACGACCCGTATGTGGACGACGACGAGGCGACGGCGCTCGGTGCCGTACCTCTGTCCCTCGACGAGCTGCTGCGTACGGGCGACATCGTCAGCGTGCACGCCCCCGACATCCCCGAGACCTACCGGATGCTCAGCCGTGAACGGCTCGCGCTGATCCCCGACGGCGGCATACTGATCAACACCTCGCGTGGTGCCCTCGTGGACCCCGATGCCCTCACCGACGAGCTGGTCCGCGGCCGGCTCGGCGCGGTGCTCGACGTCACCGAACCGGAGCCACTGCCCGCGGATTCCCCCCTCTACCAGCTGCCGAACGTCTTCCTCACCCCACACATCGCAGGCTCCCTGGGAAGTGAGCTGGCACGCCTCGGCGGCACCGTCGTGGAGGAACTGGAACGGCTCGCCATCGGCCTGCCACCCGCGCACGGGGTCCGCCGCGCGGAGCTCCCGACCAGCGCCTGACCTCTGTGCCCAGACGCCGCGGGCGCGGTCGCAGGAGCCGGTGCTGGTGAGGGCGATGCGGTTCTTGGAGCCGGTCCGGCCGAACGGGACGATGCCCACGTCGTAGAGACATGGCGGCAGACTCCGGCAGACACGGGCATGGGAGAAAACGGTTACTGATCATGGACGCCAGTTGCCACCCCTTTCCCGTTGCGAGGCGTCCAATGCCGTAGCGTTGAGGCTGTGACGGTCAACGGAAACGGTCCTCGAACAAGCAGTGAACCCAAACGGGCCAAGCGTCGACGGAGCAACACCGACAGCGGCGACCGGCCCAGCACAATTCGCGATGTCGCCGCCCAGGCGGGCGTCTCAGTAGCAACCGTTTCCCGCACTCTCGCCGGAAACTACCCGGTCTCCGCTGCCACCCGCGCCCGGGTCATGGCGGCCGTCGAGTCGCTGCACTATGCCGTGAACGTCCACGCCAAGGCGCTGTCCGGCCGGGTGGCGGGCCCCATCGCGCTGGTTATCCGGGACATCACCGGGCCGTCGCTAACCCATGTCGCTGCCGGAGTGGAACGGGAGGCTGCGGACCGGGGCAGGCTGAGCCTGGTCTGCACCACCCATGACGACCTGGACCGCGAGGGTGACCTGGTGCAGCTGATGCGCGAACAGCACGCGGGCGCGGTCGTCCTGATCGGCGGAGCGGTACAGGACGACGCGTATCACGAGCGTATGGCCGCGTACGCCAGAGCCCTGGACGCCGCGGGCTCGCGGCTGGTGCTGGTCGGCCGTCCGCCGCTGCCCGGCGGCGTGCCGGTGACTGTGGCCGAGTACGACAACCGCGGGGGCGCCTTCCAAGCCGCCGACCACCTGCTCACCGCCGGGCACCGGCGCATTCTCTTCCTGGGCGGCGCCCCCCTGCTGAGCACCGCCGAACAGCGCCGGGACGGCTATCTGCACGCGCTGCGCGCCCACGGCGTGCCCTACGCCGGGGAACTCGAGGTGCCCGGCCCGTACACCCGCGTCTCGGGCTACCAGCGCACCCGGGAGGCACTGGGTGCCGGCCTGGAATTCACGGCGGTCCTCGCGGGCACCGACATGGTGGCGACCGGCGCGTTGGCCGCCCTGCGCGAGGCCGGTCTCGACGTACCCGGCGACATCTCGCTCGTGGGATTCGACGACGTCCCCTTCGCCGCCGACCTCAGCCCGGCGCTCACCACGGTCCGGGTGCCCTACGAGGACCTGGGCCGCACCGCGGTCAGACTGGCACTGGGACGCGAGGAACGCCTGGCGGCCGACGACCACGTCGTGCTGAGCACTCAGCTGGTGATCCGGCAGTCGGTACGGACACTGCGGTGACGGCACGATGGGCGGGTTGAAGACCCGTGAGGCCGAGCTCGCCGCGAAGCCCGACGTCTCCAGCCCTGAGGGAGCCTCGCGCTCGCCGAGCAGTACGTTGCCGCGGCCCGGAAACTCGTCACCACCAAACAGGAGCCGGCCGTCGCCAAGCCGAAGGCGAACAAGTGGAACGAAATGATCTCGTGGGGTGCCTCGGCCCAGGGAATCCCGCGAGCCGCGATGAGTCCTGCGGCGTCCGGTGGTCGTACTGTCGAACCCGTTACCGAGGAGGACTTCTGATGCGCAGCGTGACCTATTCGATGAGCGTCTCGCTTGACGGCTACATCGTCGGGCCGAACGGCGCCTTCGACTGGACGGCGCCCGACGAGGAGGTCTTTCGCTTCTGGATCGACGAGATTCGGCAGGTCGGCGTTCACCTGTTGGGACGACGGCTGTACGAGACGATGCTGTACTGGGAGACCGCAGACCAGGATCCATCGCTCGACAACTCATTGCTGGAGTTTGCCTCGATCTGGAAGCCGCTCCCAAAGGTGGTGTTCTCCACCACGCTGTCGGCGGTGCAGGGCCATGCCCGTCTGGCCTCCGGCGTCCTGGCGGAGGAGATCGAGCGGTTGCGAGCCGAGCCGGGGGAGGGCGACATCGCGATCGGCGGCGCGACGCTCGCCGCCGAGGCGGCCGCGTTGGGTCTGATCGACGAGTACCGGGCCATGGTCTACCCGGTGCTGGTCGGCGGTGGCATTCCGTTCTTTCCCCGGCGCGAGCGCCGGGTGGATCTCGAACTCGTCGAGACCCGCACCTTCAGCTC
>CAMLJW010000125.1 GCA_946480485.1 uncultured Streptomyces sp.
TACGCACCGTCGGCCGGCACCGTGTACCCCCGGCTGGCCAAACTTGAGGCCGAGGGCCTGGTAACCCACACGACCGAGGGCGGCCGCAAGGTGTACGCGATCACGGACGCGGGCCGGGCCGAACTCGCCAACCGCAGCAGTGAGCTGGCCGACCTGGAGCTGGAGATTTGCGAGTCGGTCGCGGAGCTCGCCGCCGAGATCCGGGCCGATGTACGGGGTGCGGCGGGTGACCTGCGCCGTGAGATGCGGGCTGCGGCGACCGAGGCACGCCGGCACCCCACTGGGAACGGCGCCAAGGGGTGGCAGGGGGAACCCGAGGGCTCCCGGGCGGACTCCGCCGAGCAGGGGGAAAAGGAGGCGTGGCGCGCCGCGAAGGAGGAGATGCGTCGCGTCAAGCAGGAGTGGAAGGAGCAGGCCCGGCGCGCGAAGGACGAGAGCCGGCGAGCCCGCGAGGAGGCCCAGCGCGCGCGCCGCCAGGCCAAGGAGGCGCAGGAGAGGGCGCTGGCCCAGGCTCAGGAGGAGTTCCAGCGCGTCGCCAAGCGCGTCCAGGAACAGGTGCAGGACCACTTCGCGCGCGGCGACTGGCCGACGGGCGTACGTGAAGGCCTCACCGAACTCGCCAAGGAATTCGGGGAGTACGGCAAGGACTACGGCAAGAACTTCGGCAAGGGGCCCGGGAAGGACTTCGGCTTCGGCAGGCCGGAGACACCGCAGACTCCGGAGCCCGACTACACGGTCACACCGGAGGACTTCCCCGCCGAGTACGAGCCCGCCTGGGCGCACGACGAATCGACGGGCAACCCCGCCCGCGACCTCGACCGCCTCTTGGACCGTTTCCGCGACGACATCCGCGACGCGGCCCGCGACCACGGGGTGACGGAGGATCAACTGCGCGATGCCCGCCGCCACTTGTCGAAGGTGGCGGCGCACATAGGGTCGGCACTACGGGCCCCCGAGTCCTGAGTGGGGAGCCCTTGCGGGGTGCGGCGTCGCAACCCCGGGCACCACAACTGGGACTGACCGGCGGTGCCGGGCTGCGGGAATCGGTGTGAGGCAGACACGTCAGGAGGTCGTGAGCACGATCTTCCCGAACTGCTCGCCCGACTCCATCCGTTCGAAGCCCTCTCGGGCGCGATCGAGCGGAAGAACCTCGTCGATGACGGGGCGTACATCGGTGGCGGCGCAGAAGGACAGCAGGTCCTCCAGCTCGTCCTTCGTGCCCATGGTGGAGCCGACGATCTTGAGTTCCAGGAAGAAGACGCGGGTCAGTTCGGCATGTGAGGGGCGGTCGCCGCTCGTGGCGCCCGAGATAACCAGGGTGCCGCCGGGTTTCAAGGACTTGACCGAATGGGACCAGGTGGCGGCGCCGACCGTCTCGATGACCGCGTCCACGCGCTGCGGCAGCCGGGCGCCGGACTCCACCGCCTCCACGGCGCCCAGGTCCATGGCCCGCTTGCGCTTCGCCTCGTCACGGCTGGTGGCAAAGACCCGGAGCCCCGCGGCCTTCCCCAGCACAATCGCCGCGGTGGCCACACCGCCTCCGGCACCCTGGACGAGGATCGAGTCACCCGGGCGTACACCCGCGTTGGTGAAGATCATGCGGTACGCGGTCAGCCAGGCGGTGGGCAGACAGGCGGCCTCCTCGAAGGAGAGCTCCCTGGGCTTCGGAAGCACGTTCCAGACGGGTACGGAGACCTGCTCCGCGAACGTGCCCTGGTACCGCTCGGTCAGGATGGAACGCGGCTCCTTCGGTCCGACGCCGTGTCCCGTCTGCCCGATCACGGAGTGCAGAACGACCTCATTGCCGTCTTCGTCGACACCGGCGGCGTCGCACCCCAGAACCATCGGCAACCTGTCCTCCGCGAGGCCAACGCCGCGCAGCGACCACAGGTCATGGTGGTTGAGGGAGGCAGCCTTGACCTTCACGGTCGTCCAGCCGGGCCGTGCCTCGGGAGCGGGCCGCTCGCCCAACTCCAGGCCGTCCAACGGCTGATCACGGTCAATACGAGCAGCGTAAGCAGCAAACATGCCCCGACCCTAGGCTCCGCCCCGCCCCCATGGAACCATGCCCCCCTGTGACACGCGTCGCCCGTCACCGTCTCACCCAAGGGCGTGTGGGTGGGTCGGGGCCGTGTGCCGGTACGTCCGCCTGTCGCCGCGGGGGCGTTCGTCCCGTGGCTGGTACGAGGTGAACGTTTCTTGGCCGGAGCTGAGCGACGAGCGATGACGTACCGGCCCACGGCCCCTGCCGTGGACAGACGACTGCGGCTGCGTAGGGGTACGCGGGGCGGGATCACGCCCAAGGGGCGCGCAGCTGTGACATGTGCGGCTCCGCCGCGTGGGCGCGACCAGCCGCGGACGGCCCGCAGCCCAAGTGCGACCGGCGTCCGGGGGCGAAGCCCTCGGTTACGGAAAGGGGCGGGGTTGGGGAGAGAAAGAACGGGCCCCGCCCACAGCCAACGGACGGGACCCGAGACGGAACCAGGCGATCAGCGTCGAGCCACACCCTCGGCCCGAGCCGCGGCAGCCACCGCCGCGGTGACCGCCGGAGCGACCCGCTCGTCGAATGGCGACGGAATCACGTAGTCCGGAGCAAGGTCGTCACCCACCACCGCGGCCAACGCGTCCGCTGCCGCGATCTTCATCCCCTCGGTGATCCGAGAGGCCCGCACCTGCAGCGCCCCGGCGAAGATGCCGGGGAACGCCAGCACGTTGTTGATCTGGTTCGGGTAGTCGGAGCGCCCGGTGGCGACGACGGCCGCGTACTTGTGCGCGATGTCGGGCTGCACCTCGGGGTTCGGGTTGGCCATGGCGAACACGAACGCCCCGTCCGCCATGGAGGCGACGGCCGACTCCGGGACCGTACCGCCGGAGACACCGATGAACACGTCGGCGCCCGCCAGCGCGGACTCCAGCGACCCCGACAGCCCCGCCTTGTTGGTCAGAGCGGCGAGTTCCCGCTTGACCGGCGTCAGGTCGGCCCGGTCCGCGGACACGACACCCTTGCGGTCCGCGACAGCGACATCCCCGATCCCCGCCTCCAGCAGGAACTTGGCGATGGCGACCCCGGCCGCCCCCGCACCCGAGATCACCGCACGCAGGTCACCCAGCGTCCGCCCGGTCAGCCGAGCCGCGTTCCGCAGGGCCGCCAGCGTGACGACAGCGGTCCCGTGCTGGTCGTCGTGGAAGACGGGAATGTCCAGACGCTCCTGCAACCGCCGCTCGATCTCGAAGCACCGAGGCGCCGAGATGTCCTCGAGGTTGATCCCGCCGAACGACGGCGCGAGCCGCACCACGGTCTCGATGATCTCGTCGGCGTCCGTGCAGCCCAGCGCGATCGGCACGGCGTCGACCCCGCCGAACTGCTTGAACAGGATCGCCTTGCCCTCCATGACCGGAAGGGATGCCTCGGGGCCGATGTCTCCCAGCCCCAGCACCGCCGTGCCGTCCGTCACGACGGCGACGACCGACGACTTCCACGTGTAGTCGTAGACCAGCTCCGGCTGCTCGGCGATGGCGCTGCACACCTTCGCGACGCCGGGCGTGTACGCGAGGGACAGGTCGTCCTTGTCACGGACGGGCACGGTGGCCCGCACGGCCATCTTCCCGCCACGGTGCAGTGCGAACGCCGGGTCGAAGGCATGCGACTCGACGGACTCGTCGGAGCCGACGGAATCGGCCGGATCCGCGTCGCCTTCATGGCCCGTACTGCTGTCGCTGCGAGGATTGACGATCTCCGCTGCCACTTTGGTTTACCCCTTAAGTCTTAAACGGTTGAGGGTGTGTATGTCGCTGATTGACTGTTACGTATGGGTACGTACGGGCACATACGCGACGGGCGCGCCGCACGCGCGCCCTGAGCCCCGGATAAGGGGTGTAAGGAACCTTCTTACCGGACGGACGGCATCGCCGACGAGCCCATCACGCGAACGTCACATGCCGATGACGCGACTTATGGCCGAATACTTGGACAAGTCTTGACAAACCAGCAGGGCTCCACACATGCACAGAAGCGACCGCTCGCATCGTGAGATACGCCGAAGATCTTCCGGCTACAAGGATGATATCCGGCACAAGATCCGGTCTGATGTACCGCACTAGCACGGTTCGGGGGTCTCCCATTGTCCGATTTTGACATGGCGGGCACCTGAAAGGTCTGGTCCGGATGGCAACATGCCGTCATCACACAAGCGTCATCACACAACGTGTGACCTTCGATGGCGTGTGTTTCGCGCCGACCCATCGGCAACTCCGCCCATCCGCCGGAGGAACCCACCATGACCGCACGCTCCACCCGTCGTACGACCGCCGCGCACACCCGGACAGCCGCGGTCGGTGCGATCGCGGTCGCCGGCACCCTGCCGCTCACCGGCTGCGGTGAGCAGACCCAGGACAACGGCTCGAAGACCGCGAAGACGAGCGCGGCCCCGGCGGCCGACCAGCTCCCCATGTGAACTCGTCGATCATGTGGTCCGCGTTCATGAACACAGAGTCGTACGGCAGCTTCGCCGGCCAGTCGGGGTTGAGGTCGGCCGTGACGAACATGACCCGGTTGTCGTCCGCGAAGGCGCCCTCCGCGACGGTGAGGAGCGCGGGGTCGAGGTCCACTCCGGTGCTCACGGCCCCGGGAACCCTTCGAGGAGCCGGGCCGTGATACTTCCCGTACCGCACGTGAGTCGAGTACGCGCGGTGCGGGGCACCACCAGGGCATCGACCATGTCGAGCATGACCCGGAAGCGCTCCTCGCGGTCGGGAGGTACGACTCCTGGTGCCGATCCCGGCTCACCTGCCAGGCACACGCCAGTCGGCTCCGGCGACGGTGGTCTGGGCCCTCTCCCTCCACTGCGTAATACCCTGAACGGATAGCCGGCCATTACGCGGCCCTTACGGCTGGCTTCCACGACCACAGAGCGCCCTCGTAAGGATTACAAGTTGGAACTGGCCCATTACTCGGACTGCGCAGTCCGTCTCGTCAACAGCGAGGAACCGGCCCGGGGCAAGGACTCGCTCACCTCGGTCGAGGCCGTCCGCGACCTCTTCGGTGTCAGCGCCTCGGCGGCCCGGCGCGCCACGCACGCTGACGTGACGCGCTTCCGATCCGTACGGGCCCGTCTGCGCGCCGTGTTCGAGGCGGCGGACACGGGCGACGAGACGCTCGCCGTAGACCTGCTGAACTCACTCCTCCTGGAATTCCCGGTGAGCCCGCAGATCTCCGGCCACGACTTCCGGGACGACGACGGCCGCCCGCTGTGGCACATGCATCTGGCGGACCACCCCTCGAACGCGACCGCCGGCTATGCCGCGATCGCCGCGATGGGGCTGGCCTTCCACCTCACCGAGTACGGCGTGGACCGCCTGGGCCTGTGCCAGGCCGCGCCGTGCCGCAACGCCTATCTCGACACCTCGACGAACCGCTCCCGGCGCTACTGCTCGGACCGCTGCGCGACCCGCGCCAACGTCGCCGCCTACCGCGCCCGCAAGCGCCTGGAGGCCGACCGGCCGGCGAACACCGGCCGCGCGGCCGAGAGTGCCCAGCGTGCGACCGCGAACGGCGAACGCTGACCGTCCGGGAACGGCCGGTACCGCAGCCACACCTTCCCGAGGACGAGATCCTCGGGCACGGTCCCGTAGTCCGTACTGTCCCCGCCGGCGTACGCATTGTCACCGAGCACCCACCAGCCGCCCCTGCGCAGCTCCACTGCGCGCTTGACGACCAGCAGGTCCTGCTGGAACGGATGACGCAGCACGACCACGTCACCGTGCCGTATACGCGCCCCGTACTGCACCACGACCAAGTCCCCGTGACACAGCGTGGGGACCATGGACGGTCCGGTCACTTCGGCCACCCCGAAGGGCAAGACAGCCCTCCCCCACTCGTTCTCCTGCGACAGCTCCTGCATCACCGGCACCTCCCCGGTCTGGTCCTCCACCAGTCCCAGTCTCACCCTGGACTTTTGTCCGGGGCCCATGGGGGCACTCGCGAAAACTCGTCCCTCACGGAGTAATGTCCCACCTGAGAAGACGATCACGAGGAAGGACAGCTCAATGCTCTCCCGCCTGTTTGCCCCCAAGGTCAAGGTCAGCGCCCACTGTGACCTGCCCTGCGGCGTGTACGACCCTGCCCAGGCCCGCATCGAGGCGGAGTCGGTGAAGGCCATCCAGGAAAAGATGGCCGGCAACGACGACCCGCACTTCCAGGCCCGGGCGACGACCATCAAGGAGCAGCGCGCCGAGCTCGCCAAGCACCACGTGTCGGTCCTGTGGAGCGACTACTTCAAGCCCCCGCACTTCGAGAAGTACCCGGAGCTGCACCAGTTGGTCAACGACACCCTCAAGGCCCTCTCCGCCGCCAAGAGTTCCACGGACCCGGCGACCGGCCAGAAGGCGCTTGACTACATCGCGCAGGTCGACAAGATCTTCTGGGAGACGAAGAAGGCCTGATCTTCGATCATGTCGTCTGACCTGCGATTTCCTTGGTTGCAGTGTCTCCCGGTCCGCACCCGGCCACAGGGCGCCGCCCACGGCGTCCATGACGGTCCGGGTGCGGTCTTCTTCACCCGGCCACAGATGGGCGTAGATCCGCAGCGTGATGACGGCGGACGCGTGGCCGAGGACCAGCTGGACCTGCTTGGCGCTCGTTCCGCCGGCGATGAGGGCGGGGCGGCGAAGAAGTGACGCGGGCTCACCCTGTGCGGCAGCCCGACGGGTTTGCGGCCCCTCGCGGTCGGCTGCCTCTCTCCGCCTGCTTGGCCCAGTGGCACAACACCCTTCAGACGCGCAGGCGCTTGGCGAGCCGGCGGGCCCGTTCCTTGCCGCGCGCGACGAAGGCGGCCAGGTACACCACCGCGATCCACGGGCGGAGGTTGAGGTACTGCCCCTGCGTGATGATGCTCAACGTCACGACGCAGGGCAGGGCGAGAACGGCCAGGGGGAGGTTGAGGCCCGTCCAGAATCTCAGCTCTTTGCGGTCGTCGTTCCGGTAGAAGAACAGGAACCCCACGAACGAACTGACGAAGATCACTCCGGTGGCGAGGTCGACGGATCCCCCGAGGGGATCGGGGTCGGACCCTTTGGGCAGCTCGGTGTTCCTGAAGGGGTTGATGTCCAGCAGGGCGACGCCGTTGGAGAGAAGCGAGTAGCCGATGACCGGAGCAGACACCAGGGTCAGCCACCCGCCGAGGGGGTGTTCCGGTCCGGTGATGAGGAGCAACCCGACACTGAAGACCACCAGGGCCCAGGTCAGGTACCAGTAGTAGTTGTAGGAGTACGACCAGGCCCATGTACCCCACACGGCGTAGCAGAGCAGCAGAACGCCTGCACACAGCCATGTCTTCCGCGCGTGTTCGGTGCCGCCGAGGGTGTCCATCAGGTGCTCGGCCGCCCAGTGCCCCATACACTTCGGCGCCCCCTGCGCCCTCCGTGTGGCGGGGCGCCCGCACGGCGACTCGCGCTCCACATCCTTCAGCTTGGTGTACGAGCAGGTGAAGCCGAGGCCGCTCACCCCCGTACCTCATACGTAGTGCCGGACGGCAGCTGCGCCTCCCGGGCAGCCACCACTCGCTCGTGCAGCCACTCGATGGCCGCGCGGCGGCTGGACTGCCAGACCTTCCACCAGGGGCCTTCGGTGAGCGGGACCGCGAACCATTTCTTGAGCTCGGCGGTGGAGACGCTGTGCTTCATCACCTCGTCGAGCACCCTGCGGCGACGGCGCAGCAACAGCATGCCGATGCTGTTGCCGATCAGGGCCAGCGCGGCGGCGGAGAGCAGCGAGACGGCGATCCACTCGGGCAGGAATCCTGCCTCGTCCTTGTCGGGTGACGGGGCGGACGCGTGCAGCAGGACGCTGGTGAGGGCGGTCGCCAACAGGGCGAGCCACGCGGTCAGCGCGATCCCGGCCCGGCGGCGCAGCCGGCGCAGCCGGTTCTTCTCTGACTCCGCCCAACCCGGGTTGGTGGTCAGCCACAGCGCCCACTTGCTGAACCGGTCCCATTCGCTCGGCAGCAGGTCGCGGTGGAGGCCCTCGCATCCGTTCCGGTCGGAGGCCACGAGGATGCCGTGCCACGTCTGGCTCAGCTCGTCGTAGCCCAGTTCGAAGTTGGGGCGGCCCTCTTCCCAGTCCTGGAAGAGCTTCCGGTCGAAGGGCACCCAGTGGAAGCTCATGCCGGGCGCGCCGAAACCGGGGTGTCCCCAGTGCTGGGTCAGGGCGTCCAGACTCGGCACCCGGTTGACGACGGTCTCGACGCGGAGCCGGTTGAAATCCTCCACGATCTGCGTGCAGTTGCTCAGGATCGTCTCCCGCTGCTCCTTGGCCCCGGCTCGGGCAGCGGCGACGATGAACGGGTGGTGGGCGGCGGTGAGCGAGTTGATCGCGAGCGGGTCGAACTGCGCGCCGCAGTCGATGACCACGCAGCTGGCGCCCTGACGGATGCCCCGGTCGAACGCCGAGTCGAGGATCTGCCGACAGGCGACGTTGGAGCGGCGGTCCTTGATCTCGGCCACCAGGTCGAAGACGAAGAGCTTGTCGCTGGCCCGGGCCGCGGGCAGCAGCATGATCTTCCCGCAGTCGAACCGCTTCAGATAGTCCGGGGTGACATCGAGCAGCCCGTCGTGCAGCTGCCGCGACGGGGTACGGGTCGTGGACCGGGAGTGGGCCGCCACATGGTCCGCGAAGGTGCGGATCCGCCCGACATCGCGGTTGGCCCGCTGACACCACTCGCTGGTGCCGCCGAAGTGGCCGATGTCGGCGTCGAGATAGAGCACGTTGTTGCCGGACTCGGCCAGCAGCTCGGCCGTCATCATCGCGAGAGTGGTCTTGCCCACGCCGCCGGAGGTCCCCACGAAGGCCCAGCTGGGCATGGGTGGCTGATACGGGGAGGGCGGCGGCAGCGGGATGCTCCAGTCGGTGCCCTGGGCGGCGTGGTGCAAGGACGGGGTCTGGCTGCCCCGGGTGTCCCGCCGCACCACGTCCCGGATGTCGGACATCAGGGAGCTGACCCGGGCGACGCCGGCTCCGCCGTCGATTCCGCGGTCCAGTACGGAGAGCAGTGCGCGGGTGAAATTGCCGTGCCCGTGCTGGGGGTTCTCGCGGGCCACCTCGTCCGGGCCGCAGGCCGATACCACGATCCGGCCGTGCCCCTCCATCTGCAGGAACTCATCTGTGAGGGCCGCCGCGGCGCCCTTGGCGCCGATGGCGAAGCCGCGCCCGTCGCCCGCGAACGCGCCGCTGAAGCAGGTGTCGAGTATGACGAGCAGTCGGCGGGTCCGCAGCCGGTTCAGCAGCGCCCACACCTGCTGTACGGGCAATGCCGAGGCCAGCGGCTGGTCGATGTCGGTGTCGAAGGGCAGCAGAAAGGTGGACCAGCCCTTGTCGGAGTCGGCGTTTTCCCGCAGGTCGGACATGCCGTGCCCGGACCAGTAGATCAGCACGGGGTCGTTTTCGTCGGTGGCCCGCTGGTTCAGGCCGACCTCAAGTTCTCGGTAGATCTCCTGGCGGGTCGCTCCGTCGTTGGTCAGGGTCACGACCTCGAATCCGGCGGATTCGAGCCGCTGCGAGACCACTTCGGCGTCGTTGACCGCGCATTTCAGCGCGGGTACCTGATTCGCTGCGTAGCAGTCGATGCCGATGACGAGTGCCTGGGGCACGGTCCCTCCAATCGGGCCGGTGCGGCGTTGTTCCTGAAGCGGGCTGCTATGCGGGCGCTACCGTGGTGCCGTCGCCGGGCTCGGTGCGGTGGCCGGACGGGTCGCCGGTGCGGTCACCGGTCTGCGCCCGTTCGATGAGGTCTGCCGCCAGCCGTTCCGCGTCCTCAGCCGAGTAACCCTCGATGGACACCGACCTGCCGTCGACCTTAAACCGATGCACCTTCCCGCGGTGCCGACGCAGGAAGGCGACGACCGTGCCGCCCACCGCGGTCCAAGCCGCGGGGTTGCCGGCGGTGGCGACGACCACCTCGTACCAGACGCCACGGGCTTCGCCCTCGGGGATGTCGAAGCCCTGCTCCCGCAGATACTCCCGGAGGCCGTCGGCCAGGTGGGCCGAGATCTGGAGTGACAGTCTGCGCCTGCCGTCCGGGGAACGCAGGACGAATGCGCCGAGGTTCTCGGCGCCCATGCCGTCATCACGGATGATCACTACCCCTCCTCAAAACCTCAACTACCCATACAGGCAAGCCAATTGATCGCGACGTTAGCGGCGACGCAGCGGATACTTGGCATGATTGCGCGGAGTGGCCTGTACGGTTCCGCCCGGCCGGCATGTGCACTTTTCGACCCCCAGTCCTTCACACCACGCGCAGTGCCGCCACACTGCGCGCCGTGTTCGTGGGCCACGGCGCCCGGTGGACGGTGATGCGGGACCCGGCGGCCGGCACGTACGGTCCGACGGAGCGGGAACGGGGGACGGGAGGCCTGCCCCACCGGGCCTGAGGGGCGGTCACGCCCGCAGCCAGGGCTCCACGGCGATCACAGCGGTCGTCGGTACCGGGCCGTATATGTGCGGGAACTCCTCGCCGCCCGGTTCCGGGGCCTCGTACTTCACCGTCGCTTCGAGCCGTTCGGGGTCGACGACCAGGACCACCAGTTCGTCGGGGCCGTCGTACGTGCCGTACAGGAAGTCGGCCACGCGCGGGAGTTGGGCGCGGGACGAGCAGCGGATGAAGCCCTCCTCCTGGAGGGCGCGTCCGCGCGTCGACAGCTCGTACGCACCGGACTCGCGGGCCACGTCCCAGAGGGAGCGTTCGGTGATGTGCAGAAGTTCGGCCATGGGAGCCACGCTCTGTTGTCGTGCCGGATGTCCAGTCGGATGTCCAGTCGGGCCTGAGGCGGGGCCGCGCGGGCCTGAAGGTAGCCCTGGGTGGGTTCGCGGGACGGGCCGGGCTCGCGGGAGCGGGCTCGCGGGGGAAGCTCAGGAATTCCGCTCCCCGGCCTCATCGGCCGCTTCGGGCGCTTCGGGCGCTTCGGGCGCTTCGCCCGTGTCGGGCCGCCCGGATTCCGTCGTGAGATCGGGCTCGGACTCGGCCTCCTCCTTGTACGCCCTGCACTCGGGGTTCTTGCAGGGGCCTGGGCCCCACAGGGGTACGAACACGCCCAGGGTCTTGTGCCGGTGCACGACCGTGTCGACGGGCTGCCCGCAAACAGGACAGACGTACTCATCACTGGCCATGCCTCCAGGATATTGCGGGACGGGTCGGCCCGACGGACGAGCGGCGCACCGCGGGTCAGCGGCGCGGATACGCCGGCGCCCGTGGGCTCGATCCCCACCCATGGCCGCCGGGCGCCGGGCATCGACAGCCGCAAGGGAATGGGCCGCGGCCACACGCGTGTGGATGCGCAACACCGTCTGGGCGACGCCCAGTTCGTACGCACGCGGCGCCGCCTCGTAGTCGACGTACGTGCCCGGAAACGGCCGGCTCTCAGGTGTGGCCGGCGGCGAGGTCGATCTCCTTCTCGCTGTACTTGTCGGCGCGCTGCTCGGGAGCCGAGTGCCGCTGAAGGTGCTCGCGCAGGGACTCGGAGCACTCCGCCATTTGTTCGAGTTCCTGGCGGGGCAGTGCGAGCACTGTGCAACTCCGAGCACGGCGTCGTCCCCGTAGGGCCCCTGCCGATCTTCGCGGAGCTCTTCGCCCAACGACATGAAAACGCCCCCCGTCACGCAGTGGTCTGCGAGAGCCTTCCCTCACGCAACGTGTCGGTGCTATGACACGAATGGACGAGGTTGGATCTTCGCAGACGGGGCACAACGTAGGACTCACCGAAGGGGAACTCCAAGATCGAGCCACCCGTTGAACCGGGCGACGTACGAACGACGAGGAGACAG
>CAMLJW010000126.1 GCA_946480485.1 uncultured Streptomyces sp.
CCGCGCTTCTGGATCTCCTGCATCTTCTTCTCGACGGCCTTGAGGTCCTCGGGCGTGAACGGCTTCTCGACGTCGAAGTCGTAGTAGAAGCCGTCCTTGACCGGCGGGCCGATGCCCAGCTTGGCCTCGGGGAACAGCTCCTGCACAGCCTGCGCCATGACGTGCGCGGTGGAGTGGCGCAGGATGTTCATGCCGTCCGCGGAGGAGATCTCGACGCCCTCGACGGTCTCGCCGTCCTTCACCTCGTACACGAGGTCCTTCAGGTCGCCCGCCACGCGCGCGGCGACGATGGTGCGTTCCCCGGCGAAGAGGTCGGCGGCCGTGGTGCCCGTCGTCACCAGGCGCTCTTCCCGCTCGGAATCGCGTTGGATGATCACACGGACGTCTGACACCGGTCTCTCCTGACTGAAAATGGAAGCGCAGCCATATCCCATCGCGTACGCAAGAGGGATCGTACCGAGCCCCGGGCACCCACCGCGAAACGGTTGACCGTCCCCCGCCCGGCCGCGACCGCCCTCACTCGCCGCCGCAGGCCTGATCGAAGAAGTCGAGGTTCTCCTGGAGCGACTTCATCAGCCGGTCCCGCTCCGCCTCGTCGACCTGCACGGGCGCGACCCCCGAGGCCCCGGTCAGCCTCCGGAAGCCGCTCCGACTCTCCAGCCGCCCGTGCACCCGCAGCGGGAGTCCCACGAGATGGGCATGGCCCGCTGTCCGGTACGCCTCCTCGTCGAGGGTCATCCGTACGTGCGGGACCTCGGCGCCCGCGATGACCCGCAGCCGCACGGTGCCGTCGCCGCAGGGCCCGGACCTGCGCATACGCACCACGCTTCCGGTGATGCGCACGGGCACGGAAGGTTCCTCGCGCAGATAGCGGGCGGCGGCATCGCGCAGGACGGGCAGGTCGCCGGGTGAGAACTCGACGGGGTCGGCGGGCGCCGCGCACCCCTCGGGGACCCCGGCGGCGGGCGCCCACTCGACGGCGATCCTGGCGCCCTCCGTGCCCCGCACGAGGGCCACCAGTGCCTCGGTGAGTTCATGGCTGACGCCTGCCTCGACGGCCCCGACGAAGGCGTCCGCGCCGCCGGTGGCGCGCTGGTAGTCGATGGCCTCGCGGGCCGCGTACAGCGCCTGGTGGAGCCGGACGGCGAGTGGCCGCCCGGTGGCGACGGGCAGGAAGGCGGTCAGTTGCCGGCCGCCGGGCGCCGCTCCGACGAGCACGTTCTCCAGGGACGCGGCGGCGGGCCGGCGGTGGCGGGCACCGTAATAGCCCGCACGCGAACGCGCCGCGAGGGCGGCCGCGAGGAGCATCCTGCGGCCGGCCGTACGCAGCTGCTCCTCGACGGTCCACGGGGCGATGCCCACGGGTCCGGTGGGGACGTCGCGCCACCAGCGGATCTCGTCGCTGGGCACAGCGAGGCCGACCAGGACGTCGCGTGCGCAGGGCGAGCCGCTGCGGGACAGGGCGGCGAGGGCCTCGCCGAGGAGGTCCTCGCTGTCGGGGAAGGCCCGGTTCTCCGGCACGAGCAGGCTGGTGCCGGAGCTTTTGGACCCGGGTGGTGTCCAGCGGCCGTACCGTCCGGCGGCTCCGCCGCGGCGCTGCCAGCCGTGCCGGTTCAGCAGCGCGCTCAACACGGCCGGGTCCACCTGGTCGGGCCCGGGCGGCTGGTCCCACAGGGCCGGTGTCTCCACGGGGTCGGGCTTCACCGGTCGTACGGGCTCGTCGGTCGGGCGGTGCGTCACGGTCTGCCTCCCGTTCCGACCCGCGTCATGATCTCGCAGAGCGCCCGGTCGTCGAAGACGCGCATGGTCGGTATCCGCACGGTGGTCCTGCGCCGGCCGGTGATCCGGTGTCCGGCGAGGTTGGTCCAGTAACAGCAGTGCCTCAGGTCGAGCCGGTCATGGCCGGCGCGCAGCCAGTCGTCCTGGGACCTGGGGACGAGCATCACGACCAGGATCTTGTGCACCGAGACCGGGCTGCGGGCGAGCTTCTCCAGGTGGGCGTTGTCGAGCGTGAAGGAGAAGGCCGGGCCCGGGGGGTTCGGCGGGATCTGGTACGTGCACTTGAGCTGCACCTTGATGGTGACTTCGTCGTCGACCGTGTGCCCGGGGGCGCTGTGACTGACGTGCCAGTCGATGCCGTTGTCCGGAAAGGGCTGGGACAGGGAGCAGCCCGCGGCAGCCGCGACCGCGTGCAGATAGCCGACCTGCAGTGTCTCCATACAGGCGGTGGTGGCGAGCGTGCCGCGATGCGGTACTGACCGCTGGGGCAGCAGCCCGCCCTGTTCGGGCTGTGCGAGCGCCATGTCCAACAGCCTTCCGAGAGCGGTGAGTTCCCGCGACGGGCCCGCTGAACTGCAAAGACCCGTATCTCTGTTGTCTCCTTCCGGCGTACGGCGCAAACAGCCCGGGTATCACCGAATCGGTAGCGCGGACAGCCCGTCAACTGTTCAGAGTTAACGAGGAGTTGGGTGCGTATGACGTGTTGGTACGAAGGACCCCTGGCCGGGTTCGACACCGAGACGACGGGTGTGGACGTGGAGACCGACCGGATCGTGTCGGCCGCCGTCGTCATCCAGGACGCTCCCGGCGGCCGGCCGCGCGTGAGCCGCTGGCTAGTGAACCCAGGAGTTCCGGTGCCCGAAGGGGCAACGGCGGTACACGGGCTGACGGAGGACCATCTGCAGCGAAACGGCCGCTGGCCGTCGCCTGTGGTGGACGAGATAGTCAGGGAGCTGGCCGCGCAGAGTGCGGCGGGGCGCGCTCTGGTGGTGATGAATGCACCTTTCGATCTGACGCTCCTTGACCGGGAGTTGCGCCGGCACCGGGCGTCTTCGCTGGACCACTGGTTCGAGACCGCGCCGCTGCACGTACTCGATCCGCGGGTCCTCGACAAACACCTGGACCGCTACCGCAAGGGCCGCCGCACGCTCACCGACCTGTGCTCGCACTACGGCGTGGAGCTGACGGGCGCCCATGACGCGGCGGCCGACGCGCTGGCCGCGATGGATGTCGTTCGCGCGGTCGGGCGCCGTTTCGCGGCCCGCCTGGAGCGGCTCTCGCCGGCCGAACTGCACACGCTCCAGGCGGTCTGGCACGCGGCACAGGCCCGTGGCCTGGAGGCGTGGTTCGCGCGCAGCGGCACGCAGGAGGCGGTCGATCCGGCGTGGCCCCTGCGACCCGAACTCCCGGCGGCGGCGTAAGCCCTGGAACGAGCCCGGCGCAGGCCCTGAAACAAGTCGGCCGAGGGCCCAACCGGAATGGACCATGACCATGGTATGTGCCATGGAATGCGAGAAACCGGTCCGTCTGTGACGGACCGGCCATCTCCCGGTGGGCGATACTGGGTTCGAACCAGTGACCTCTTCGGTGTGAACGAAGCGCTCTCCCACTGAGCTAATCGCCCGGGAACGCACTGAACCATACAGGTGCCGACGGGTTTCCATCAAACCCCTTGATGGTTCTCGCGGAGGTAAGCAAGCAGCCCTCGCCGCCCCGCCCGCATCATCAGCGCGTGGTTGGCGCGGAACACCAACCTCCCGGGCACGGCGAGACGCCGCATCAGGGGCTTGGTCACGTGGACCTCCTGGTCGTAGCGGGCGCGGGTGCCCTGCCCGGTGGACGTGAGCGTCCAACGCGCCCAGCCGTCCAAGTCACCGGTCATCATGATCTCCAGGACCCCGGCCGCCGGGTCGCGACGCACCTCCCGCGCGGTGAACACCAGGTCGTACGGGAGCCGCGAGCGGACACGGATGACGCCTCTGCGGTCGTCGAGCCGTGTCACCTCACGCACCTGCGGCCACCACCGGGGGTAGTGCTCGGCGTCGGCCAGCACGTCGTACACACGGTCTACCGGGGCGGCGAGGGCCCACAGGCTGCGGAAACGGTAATGCGTCCAGTCCATGGGCCGAGTCTGCCGGTCGGCGGGCCGGCTGCGGACGATCTGAGACGACCGGGCCTGAGTACATGTCGATCCGTCACCCCTGGCCGGCCCGCAAGCCGTCCATGGTGCCCGCCTCAATCTGCTCACTGAGATCGAGCAGCACATTCTTCGCGTCGTATTTACACAGGAATGCAACGGCATTCTGGAAGACATCCAACGGATTGCCACCGGACGCCCGGGTGTTGAACTTCCTCCAGACGTCGGCGTAAGGCTGGAAGTCCGTTTCACCTTGATCATCGGGTACTTCTTTTCAAAGAGCTTGATGGTCTCATTGATCCGCTGTGCATGGTCTTCGGCATCGCAGCAGGCGTAACGGATCGTCACCGCCTGTCCGCAGCACTTGATTTGGCCGGGGTCGCTCGCGCGGCGGCGTCAGCAGGCCTTGTTTCGCCGGGTAGTTGGGTGTCAGCGCAGGTGGGGGTTGGGATGAGGACGGGCACCCTCCGCCAACGCGCCGCCCGGGTCGGCACGGGCCGGTTGCGGGTGGCCGAGCGCCCCGCGGGCGCGGCGTGCGACGGGGCCGGGCGGAAACGACGAAGGCGGCCCTTGTCTGCGCAAACGCAGACAAGGGCCGCCTTTCGTGCTGGTGGGCGATACTGGGATCGAACCAGTGACCTCTTCGGTGTGAACGAAGCGCTCTCCCGCTGAGCTAATCGCCCGGGCGCAGAAAGAAGATTACCGCATGTCAGGACGTGCTTCCGACCACCCACCGAGCGTGCGGAACCGCTACTCCTCGATGTTCCACGGCATCGCGAAGCCGAACCGCCAGACATAGATTCCAGCCAGCACGGCAACGATCACCAGACCGATCGCCGTCAGGATGATGTTGCGGCGCCGCACCTTGGGATCCAGCGCCCGCTGTGTCGCTTCGGTGACCTTGCGCTTCGTCCAGCGGAGCACCAGCTGCGCCCAGACGAACTCGGTCGCCCAGATCGCCATGCCACCGAAAATCACCAGCCAGCCAGGCCCGGGCAGCGGCAACATGATCACGCCACCCACCACAACGGCGAGCCCCACCACGAAGACGCACACTTGCCAGCTCAGGTGGAGCATGCGCCGGGCCTTGATGAATTGCGGCGCACGGGAGCCGAGCACCGGCTCGCCCGCGGTTTCGTCGGCCGCCGTCGCGACCTTCCTCATTTCGTCACTCCCCGTGTTCATACAGCCAGACCCTACCGGACAGAAACCAGTCACCGGAATGGCCGAACTTCACCAACACACACTCGCCCGGATGAGCTACCTAAAGACAGGCAAAACACTCAGAGGGGTTTACAACGGCACCGTAGGTGGCATGTCGATTTCGCCGACGTGCGAATCCCCGAGCGCACACTGAGCGAAAGGCCCTGGCGCTTATGAACACCACGGTCAGCTGCGAGCTGCACCTGCGCCTCGTTGTGTCGAGCGAGTCCTCACTGCCTGTTCCCGCAGGACTGCGGTATGACACGGCCGATCCCTACGCCGTGCACGCCACCTTCCACACCGGAGCCGAGGAGACCGTCGAGTGGGTGTTCGCCCGCGACCTCCTCGCCGAGGGTCTGCACCGGCCCACCGGCACCGGCGACGTCCGCGTCTGGCCGTCCCGCAGCCACGGTCAGGGCGTCGTCTGCATCGCCCTGAGCTCTCCGGAGGGAGAGGCTCTGCTCGAGGCCCCGGCGCGGGCCCTGGAGTCGTTCCTGAAGCGAACGGACGCCGCCGTGCCCCCGGGCACGGAACACCGCCATTTCGATCTCGATACCGAGCTCTCGCACATCCTGGCCGAGAGCTAGGGCGAGGACCCCACCTAGCCGCCCGGCGCCGTCCACTCGGGGAGACGGCTCGGGCTCAGACAACCACACAAGGGCACACACCGGCGCCGCCGCCGCGGACTCCCGCGACGGCGGCGCCGGTGTGTGCGCGGGAGACAACTCGTCGTACGCTCGACATGACTACCCGCACCGGCCACGCATATCAGGCCGTCCCGGCGTGGACTCGTACGTGGGCTTTCCGCTGGTGCGGCGAGAGTGCGCGGCGGGCGTCGCGACGGGGCGAACGTTGCCTGTCGGGGCACTACCATCGGCCCGCATCGGCGGGCGCCCGCCCGACCCCAGGCCAGGGAGCGAAATGTGCTGATCACGCACGATACCCGGTGCGCCCTAGACACCGTGGTCGATCTGCTGAACACCGCACCGGAGGACGACACGACGGACGGGCTCGCGGATGTCGCGGCCCTGCACGATTTCGTACGAAACCATGAGATAAGCGATGTCGGGACGCTGTCCGACCTCGATCTCGCAGCGGTACGCACGATCCGCAGGCGGTTCGCCGGGATCTTCGCGGCGCCCGATGCCCGGACCGCCGCGGTACTCATCAACGAGCTGGTCGCCGCGGCCGGCACCACGCCACGGCTCACCGACCACCACGGCTATGACTGGCATGTGCACTACTTCGCGCCAGGTGCGTCCGTCGCGGACCATCTGGCTGCCGACTGCGGGATGGCTCTGGCCTTCTTTGTGGTGGCGGGGGAACAGGAGCGCCTGCGGCGCTGTGAGGCACCCGACTGTCGGCGTGCCTTCGTCGATGTCTCCCGCAATCGCTCCCGCCGCTACTGCGACAGCCGGACCTGCGGAAACCGTCTGCACGTGGCCGCCTACCGGGCGCGGCGCAAGGAGGCGGCGGGCTGACGGAGCCCTCGGCGGGTGACGCCAGGGACTCCGCGTACGGCTCAGAGCAGCAGCAGATCGTGCAGCGACGCCATGAGCAGCAGACAGCCGATCACCGCAAGGAAGATCATCAGCGGTGGCTGGGAAAGTGCGAAGAGACAACCTCGCCGCTCCTCGGGAGGCGCGGCGCTGTCGCTCTGTGTTGTGTCCAGCATCTCGCCGGCGATCATGGCGTAGCCAAGATCCCCGGTACCGTCAACACGCCCGGAAAATGGGGGAGTTAGCCGAAATCCGTGACGAGGCGGTCCAGTATCTGGGACAGAGGGCTCCGCCGGGCCTTGCGAGTGCCGCCCGGCTCACTGTCACGTTTCCACGCCTCGTCTCACAGCGGCACATGCCGTGCACCCGTCGTCACGGCGTCCGTCGTCGTCGCATCGCCGTCGTCGCATCGTGTCGCATCGCCGTCGCTGCGTCCCACGTCGCCGCATCACCGTCATATGCCGTGCTTCTTCAGGATGGCTTCGATGTCGCTGAAGTCGTCCGCCGACTCGGCCGCTCGGGGCTTGTCCCTGGCCTTGACCTCGGCGTTGACCTCGGCCTTGACCTCGGGACGCGTTTCCGGGCGGTTCGCCGGACCCAGCGGGGGCGCCGAGGCCGCGGGAGCCACCGCTTCACCCTGCGCGGCCCGGGCCGCCTTGCGCTCCTTGCGTGTCCCACCGCCGCGCCGCTCCACGGCACGCGTCGTCATGAACAGCAGCCAGGAGGCCCCGAGCACGGCGAAGCCGGCCCAGGCCACCGGACTGAAGGCGGTCTCCACCACCCACTCGACGGCCCCGGTCATCACCAGACCGACCGGGATCAGCGAGTACGCGGCCAGGCGGGCAGCCGCGAGGAAGCGCTTGCGATACGCCGTGACCGCGGCAATGCCCAAGCCGGCCGCGGAGACGGCGGAACAGACGGTCTCGGCAATCATGCCGGTCCTCCAGGCAGGGCTCGATCGGGCAGCTCACTTTGTCCCTTCCATCCTGCACCGCCCCGTGCCCGGTGTGCCATGGTCCGGGCAGACCCCAGGGACATCTCCGGGTCGGGTCCTCCTCAGGGCCCGACTGGCTCGCAGGATCCGATCGTTTCGGAGGGCGAAGGTCCCGGTTGGGGCGCCGCGGCCACGGCTGGAAGACTGGTGTCCATGAGCGACTCCTCCCCCGCGCGCCCCTCCGTCCCCGTCCTGGACGTCTGGTGCGACCTCCAGTGCCCCGACTGCCGTAGCGCCCTCGACGACCTGCGCGCGCTGCGCGCCCGCTACGGGGACCGGCTGGACCTGCGGCTGCGGCACTTCCCGCTGGAGAAGCACCAGCACGCGTTCGCGGCCGCGCAGGCCGCCGAGGAGGCCGCGGAGCAGGGCCGGGCCTGGCCGTACGTCGAGGCGGTGCTGGCCCGCGCCGAGGAGCTGGACCGTACCGGAGAACCCTTCCTGGTCGAGGTGGCGCGCGAGCTCGGACTCGACGCCGAGGAGTTCGACACGGCGCTGGTCGACGGCCGGCACATCCTGATCGTCGACGCGGACCACGCCGAGGGCAGGGCGATCGGCGTGACCGGCACACCGACGTATGTCATCGACGGCGAGCGCCTCGACGGCGGCAAGAGTCGGGAAGGGCTGCGCGAGCGCATGGAGGAGATCGTGGACCGGCTGCTGGCCAGGCAGAAGGCCTGATCTCGGTGAGAGGCAAGACTACGAGAGGCCTGACCTCTACAGCAGGTTCTTGTAGAGGTGGTGGGTGATCGTCTCGTAGCCGAGTGACTCGTAGAGCCGCTCGGCCGGGGTGTTGCCCGCGAAGACGTTCAGGCGGATCCCGGCCCGTTTGGCGGCAATCGCCTGCGCCTCCGCCAGCAGCATCAGCGTACGTCCGTGTCCTCGGCCCCGGTGCCGTTCGTCGGTCTCGACGTCGTGGACGAACGCCGTTGGGTCGCGCGATCCCAGCCACAGCGTGCCGACCGGTGTGCCCTCGTGTTCCAGGACGCTGAACACCATGCCATCGGTGGCGAGCCCGGCCGGCAGCAAAGTGGCGTGGTCCCTCTCGGACCTGGCGCGGGCCTCGGCCTCGGGCACGCCGCGGGCGATCCAGTCCTGGGCGTAGTCCTCCTTGCCTCGCTCCAGCCGGGCCGCGAACTCGGCCTCCGCCATCGGGCGGCTGACGCTGCCGGCGGGCAGTGCGGGAGGAGTGTTGCCGAGCCGCTTCTCCATGTCGTGGTTGCGCCGCACGTACCCCAGCGCCGTGGCCAGCCGCAGTGCGGCCTCCGCGGTGCCGGGCACCGATACCTCGATCCGCCGGCAGCCCCAGCCGCGGGCCACCTCCTCGGCGGTGAGGGCGGCCACGGTGCCCCGGCCGCGACGGCGGTCCGGCTCCTCGATGCGCAGCTCCATGATCCGGGCCACCGAATCCCCGAAGGCGGGATGCGTGCCGAGGAGTACCACGCCCACGGGACGGCTGTTCACACACACCTGGTAATGGCGTGAACGCGTTCCGTCGACGTCGCGCTGAAGCGGCTCGGTCGGCCGCAGGGTGGTGGTCATCACGGCAGTTGTACCCGCCGCGAAGGCTGTGGTCAGCCCCCTATGTGAGGCATTTTTGGATCAGGGATCGAGGTCGTCCCCGGCCCGCTCGTCGAAGATCAGCATGGCCTCGGCGGTCACCTGCCCCCGTGCGCCCGCAAGTTCGCGTGAGTCGACCCGGTGCACGGCCTGTACGTCGCGCAGTGTGGATGTCAGGAAGACCTCGTCCGCACCCTCCAGGACGTCCAGCGGCAGGTCGGTCTCCTTGGCGCCCGCCCACTCGACGGTGAGCGCACGCGTGATGCCCGCGAGACAGCCGGAGGCGACCGGCGGCGTGTGGATCTCGCCGTCGAGGACCACGAAGACGTTGGATCCGGTGCCCTCGCACAACTGCCCCACCGTGTTCGCGAACAGCGCCTCGGTCGCGCCCTGTTCACGAGCGCGGGCGAGGGCCACGACATTCTCGGCGTACGAGGTGGTTTTGAGGCCGGTGAGGGCGCCACGCTCGTTGCGGGTCCAGGGCACGGTGATCACGGCGGTGGAGTCGGGACGGCGAGCGGACTCGCCAAGGGCGACGACGAGGGTCGGGCCGTGCTCCCCGCGGTCGGAGCCGAGTGGGGAGAGCCCGCCGGTGTACGTGATCCGCAGGCGGCCCAGCGGCATCGGGTTGGCGTCCAGCACCGCGGCGCAGGCCCGGCGCACCTCGTCGGGGTCGGGCTCGGGCAGCCCGAGACCGCTCGCCGAGCGGGCCAGCCGGTCGAGATGGCGGGTGAGCGCGAACGGCCGGCCCTCGACCGTCTTCACGGTCTCGAAGACGCCGTCGCCCACGGTCAGCCCGTGGTCGAAGACGGAGACGCGGGCGGACCCGATGTCCTGCAGACCGCCGTCGAGCCAGAGCTTCACTGAGAATCACCTCGCGAGAACAGTGCCGGTTTTGTCGTCCGACATGCTTATCCCGGCCGGGGATCCGGCCGACGGCGGAGCCGCTGTCCAGCGCCCCTGGGGAGACACGGCACCTGGGAGTCCCTCCGTATGCGTGCTACGCGCCTGTGTACGCCCCCGACGCTACAGCGAGCAGTCGCGCGGCTTTCAGTTCGGTCTCCTGCCACTCACGCTCGGGGTCCGAACCCCAGGTAATACCGGCGCCGGAGCCGAAGCGCAGCACGGCCACATCCTTGGCGGACCGGTCGATCCAGAAGGTGCGGATGCCGACGGCCAGCTCTCCGGTCCCCCGGTCGGCGTCGACCCAGCCGATGCCACCGCAGTACGGTCCGCGGGGCGCGGTCTCCAGGGCACCGATGATCCGCAGGGCGCTGGCCTTGGGGGCGCCGGTGACGGAGCCGGGCGGAAACGTGGCCTCCAGCAGTTCCGGCCAGCCCGCGTCCTCGCGCAGCTCACCGCGCACGGTCGAGACGAGATGGACCAGGCCCGGGTGCTTCTCGACGACGCACAGGTCGGGGACGGTCACGGTGCCGGTGGCACAGACCCTCCCGATGTCGTTGCGGACGAGGTCCACAATCATCACGTTCTCGGCGTGGTCCTTTTCCAGGAGATCGGCCTCGGTGCGTCCGGTGCCCTTGATCGGGCCGGACTCGACGACCCGGCCAGCGCGGCGCAGGAAGAGTTCGGGCGATGCGGTGGCCGTCTCGACGCCGTGGTCGCGAAGGCGGATCGTTCCCGCATAGGGTGCCGGGTTGCCGCGAGCCAGCAACGCGGTCAGCGCGTCCACGTCGGCGTCCGGGGCGACCGGCGCGGAAAGGACACGGCAGAGGTTCGCCTGGTAGACATCGCCGGCCGCGATGTGCTCACGTATACGACGTACACCTGTCGCGTACGCAGCGCGGTCGAGCGAAGACGTCCAGTCATCGACCGTGGGCCCGCGCCACTCCCCCGGCACCGGTGCGGGCACGGGCTCATGACGTACGTCACGGAAGCGGGCGCATACGAGACGCCCCTCGAAGGAGGCGGATACGGCCCAGAAGCCCCTGGAGTCCAGGGCGGTGGGGTCGCTGGTCACATCGAGGAGACCGGTCGCGACGAGGCCGCCGAAGCGGGCGAGAGCGGGGAGATCCTGCACGGCCCTGAGTCTATGGCGGGTGACCTGCGGGCGCCTTGGCCGCGCCGTTGAGCGGGCGCACGCCAGCACGCTGCACAAACGTGTTTTTGTGCTGGCCCCGGAATCCGCTAGAGTTCAACACGTCGCCGGGACGCGCAAGCCGACCGAAACGACAGGCGGACGTAGCTCAGTTGGTAGAGCGCAACCTTGCCAAGGTTGAGGTCGCGAGTTCGAACCTCGTCGTCCGCTCGCAGGAGCAGGGGTACTTCTCGAACCCTCGCAACACCTGGTGGAGTGGCCGAGAGGCGAGGCAACGGCCTGCAAAGCCGTCTACACGGGTTCAAATCCCGTCTCCACCTCCAAGGACGATTAGCTCAGCGGGAGAGCGCTTCCCTGACACGGAAGAGGTCACTGGTTCAATCCCAGTATCGCGCACGCAGTAGGCCCCACCAGCACGTCCCAGCACACCAGCCCCTGCGCGATTAGCTCAGCGGGAGAGCGCTTCCCTGACACGGAAGAGGTCACTGGTTCAATCCCAGTATCGCGCACCAGCCGAAGCCCCCGGCCGTACCAGGCCGGTTCTACTGATCCCCGCAACACCCTGGAGTTCAGGGAGTTGCGGGGATCG
>CAMLJW010000127.1 GCA_946480485.1 uncultured Streptomyces sp.
GGCATGGAGTGCCGGAACTCGTACTGGAATTGAATGGACGGACCTGGACGCTCGATGCGTCCAGGCCACAGACCCTCGGACGTGATCCGCAGGGGGACATCGTGCTCGACGACGCCAGGGTCTCCTGGCGTCACGCCACGATCAGCTGGGACGGCAGCAGTTGGGTCATAGAGGACCATGGCAGCACCAACGGCACATTCGTGCAGGGCCAGCGGATCCATCGGATGGAGATCGGCCCGGGCTCGGCCGTGTACCTCGGGAACGCGACCGACGGCCCGCGTCTCAACCTCTCGGGCGCCGCCGCGGCACCCGCACCGCAGGCGCAGCCCCAGCAGCAGCCGTATGCCGCACAGGGTGCCGGAGCGGCCGGCTGGGCCCAGCAGGCACCGCCGCAGCAGCAGGCCGCCCCTCAGCAGGGCTGGCAACAGCCGCAGCAGCAGGGGCAGTTCCCGCAGCAGCAGGGGTCGGCCGAGTCGTACGCGCAGAAGGTGCCCGGTGGTGGCGCGGGGGCGCCGCCGGTCTACGGCGACCGCAGTCCCACCACGTTCCATCAGGTGGCCCTCGGCCGCGTGATGCGCATCGGTCGTGCGCTGGAGAACGAACTGGTCGTCTCGGACCTGCAGGTCTCGCGTCATCACGCCGAGTTCCACGCGACGCCCGACGGCCGCTTCGAGATCCGCGACCTCGGCTCGCACAACGGCACGTACGTCAACGGCATGCCGATCGCCAAGGGCGGCTCCGCGCTGCTCGGCCCGGCGGACATCGTCGGTGTCGGCCACTCGACGTTCCGTCTGGTCGGCGACCGGCTCGAGGAGTTCGTCGACACCGGTGAGGTCTCGTTCTCGGCCCGTCACCTGACGGTGACGGTCGACGGCGGCAAGCAGATCCTCAAGGACGTCTCCTTCGGCGTACCGGAGAAGTCGCTCATCGCGGTCATCGGCCCGTCCGGCTCCGGGAAGTCGACGCTCCTGAAGGCGCTCACGGGCTACCGCCCCGCCAACCAGGGCGATGTTCTCTACGACAACCGGAACCTCTACAAGCAGTTCGCCGAGCTGCGTCAGCGCATCGGTCTGGTCCCGCAGGACGACATCCTGCACAAGGAACTGACCGTCAAGAAGGCCCTCAAGTACGCGGCCAAGCTGCGGTTCCCCGCGGACACAACGGCGCAGGAGCGCGAGGCCCGCATCGACGAGGTGCTGCGCGAGCTCAAACTGGACATCCACAAGGAGAAGAAGGTCACCTCCCTCTCCGGCGGCCAGCGCAAGCGCGTGTCCGTGGCCCTGGAGCTGCTGACGAAGCCCTCGCTGATCTTCCTGGACGAGCCGACCTCCGGTCTCGACCCGGGCATGGACCGCGACGTCATGCAGTTGCTGCGCGGCCTCGCCGACGACGGCCGTACGGTCCTGGTCGTCACGCACTCCGTGGCCGAACTGGCGATCTGCGACAAGCTCCTCGTGATGGCCCCCGG
This sequence comes from uncultured Streptomyces sp., assembly GCA_946480485.1. The sequence goes on from CAMLJW010000127.1 coordinate 1,469, forward strand.
CGGTTCCGTCGCCTACTTCGGCCCGCCCGAGGAGGCGCTGAACTTCTTCGGCTATGACAGCTGGGCCGATGTGTTCTCCGCTTTCGAGAACTACCGCGACTACGACTGGGCGGGCCGCTGGAAGGGCTCACAGCACTACCAGATGTACGCCGCGGACATCGACGCAGTCGCCCCGCAGTCGACGCAGATGCCGCCCGCCCAGGCGATGCGTCCACCGAAGCCGCAGGGCTGGGGCTCACAGCTGATCACCCTGGTCCGCCGCTATGTGTCGGTGATCGTGTCCGACAAGGGCTTCCTGGCGCTGACGGTGATCCTGCCGGCGGTGCTCGGCGCGGTGAGCCTGCTCATCGATCCGGACAAGACCCTGTTGGTCCACGAGAACCCGCAGACCGGCAGAATCATCCCGAACGGTACGGCCACCACGGTCCTGCTGATCCTGGCGGTCGGCGCGTGCTTCGCGGGCGCTGCCAACTCCGTCCGCGAGCTGATCAAGGAACGGGTGATCTACGAGCGGGAACGGGCGACCGGCCTGTCGCGCTCCGCGTATCTCATGTCCAAGGTGATCGTCCTGGGCGTCATCACGGTGCTGCAGGGTGCCATGGTCGGTGTGATCGGCTTCTCCAACCGGACGATCCCCGACGAGGCCCTGATCTTCGGCACCGGCAAGGTCGCCGTCATGCTCGAACTCTCCATCCCGATCATGGCGCTGGGCTTCACCTCGATGATGTTCGGCCTGATCATCTCCTCGCTGGTGAAGACCGCCGAGAAGACGATGCCGCTGCTGGTCATGTTCGCGATCATCCAGGTCGTGTTCACCGGCTGCCTGTTCATCCTGCACGGCACCGTCGGCGTCAACGAGTTCTCGTACCTGATGCCGTCGCGCTGGGCGGTCGCCGCCTCCGGTACCACGCTGGACTTCAACAAGATCAGCCCGAACGCGGACGACCCGGGCAGCACCGACCCGCTGTGGGACCACGAAGCCTCGGCCTGGGGCATGGACATGGCGGCGCTGATCGCCCTCGGCGTCGTCTGCGGCTTCTTCGTGGCCCGCTTCCTGCGCCGCCACGAGCCCGAGGTCATGCGGAAGTGACCTGAAGCAGTCCGCAGTCATGCGGACGCGAGAGCAAACCGAAGGGCGGCACTCCGCCGGGTGTGCCGCCCTTCGGCGTCCGTACTGAGACCCAGAGGTCCGCGCGAGCCTCAGTACGCGCTGTTGACGTTGTCCATGGAGCCGTACCGGTCGGCCGCGTAGTTGCAGGCGGCGCTGATGTTGGCGACCGGGTCGTAGATGTTCCAGGACGTGCCGGCAACGTGGTAGGCCTGGAAGGTCGGCGGGATGACCTGCAGCAGGCCCTTCGACGGGACGCCGTTGATGGCGTTGATGTCCCAGTTGTTGATGGCGTTCGGATTGCCCGAGGACTCCCGCAGGACGTTGCGCTTGATGCCGTCGTACGAGCCCGGGATGTTGTGCTTCGCCATGACGTCGAGCGACTCGCGGATCCAGCCGTCGAGGTTGTTGGGGTAGGTCTCGGCGGCCACCGGCTTGACCGCGGGGCGTGCGGCGGACCGGCTCGCGGCCTCCTTCGCCTTGCGCTCCTGCTCGGCCTTCTTCTTCACCGCGGCGGCCTCGTCGGCCTTCTTCTTCGCGGCGGCCTCGTCGGCGGCCTTCTTGGCGGCGGCCTCGTCGGCGGCCTTCTTCTTCGCCGCGTCGATGTTGGCCTGCACGCCGGCGGCGGTCATCTGGCCTTCGAGGCCAGCCTTCACGTCCTTGATCTGATCGGTACTGAAGGCGACCGAGGCGACCGGAGCGGCCGAGGCGGACTCCGCGCTCGCCGGGGTGCTGCCCGGCGCGAGGGAGAACGCGAGGACGGCGGCACCGACCGAGGCGACACCGGCGATACCCAACTTGTGCTTGTGGTTGTTGATGACGGTGGGGCGATAGCGGCGAAAAACGTCGATGTTCAGGGGCATGCTGAAGGACCTCTTCGAATAGCGCGGAGGCCGCTCTTGAGCCGGACGTGGACTTGGGGGGTTCCGGCACAAACGCCGCGGAGAAACCCGCGGCGCCGAGCGACGGCAGCCATTCTTAGCGGCCGCAAAATGCTGTGGCAAAGATGTGACGTACGACCCGAGGTAGTGGACCCATGTAGGGCAAATCGGGGCAGAATGGCACGTCTGCCCCGCTCAAAAGGAGCTCAGCATCTCCTAGCGGCCTTCGTACGTGATGTGCGTCCTATGCTTGGGCTCACATCGCGCGCAGGGCAGTCTCACCGGCAGTTGCTGGAGCAATGCTCTGTGTGAGGGTTCTTCGCGGGCAGATGAGGTGCACGCCGCCGTAGCCGCGCAGACCGGACCCAGGCCGCCCTGTGGGCCGTACGCCATGGTCTGACCGGCTGACATCCGCTTCGGCAACGGCGGCTTCAACGGCTGACGTACGCCGGAACACTCAGACCACTGGCCTTCCCGGTGCCCCTGGGGGGCCGGTCCGGATTTCGTCTCGTCGGGTCATTGGCCCGAACGGGCTGAAAGGGAGCGGCTTCCCGTGCCGTCCGGATCTTCCGGGCGTTGCACAGCGTACGACCCGCGGCTGGGTCGGATACGCAAACGCAGGAGGAGTGCTTCTCATGAACATCGCCACGAAGGCAGCCATGGCCCTCACCGTCGCCGGTCTCGCCGCAGGTGCCTCCGCCGGTGCGGCTGTCGCCGACACGGCCGCCGACGGCACCGCCGCGAACTCCTCGGGCCTCGGCTCCGGCAACCTGGTCCAGGCTCCCGTCCACGTCCCCGCCAACGCCACCGGCAACACCCTGAACGTCGTCGGTTTCCTGAACCCGGCGTTCGACAACTCCGCCACGACCGGCTGAGGCCCTGCACGGCCACGGGCCCCCGCGGACCATGGGTCCGCGGGGCCCTTCCCGTCCCTCCGCGTTGGTGACGTTCGGGACATCGCTTCGCGCAACTGGGAACCAGATTCCGGCGCGCGACCGTCGCGCTGCTTGGGCCGGCTTCGGAGCGCTGCGTCGGCCTGCGGCGCCACGGGCGAAGCCCGGTGCGACCGCCCCGTCGGTGCTCAGCGCGCTCCTCGCTCCCGCTCCTCCACAAACGCGTTGTACGCAGCAACCTGCGCCCGCCTGGCCGTGCGTTCGACCGGGCGCAGGGCCTCGGAGCGCGCGGCCATCTCGGAGGCGCTCACCGCTCCGCCGTGGCCGTTCTCGTACGCCACTGAGATCAGCAGCCCGACGCGCTGCGCCAGCTCCAACACCCGTACCGCGCGCGGCGGATAGCCGGGAGCCAGCACCTCGCCGCCCCGCTCGGCCCGCGCCCGGTACGCGTCGACAGCCGCCTCGGCGACCGGACCCGAACCGGCCACGTCGAGCCGCGACAGCACATCGGTGGCCTCGCGCAGTGCCTCCGCGAGCTCCCGCTCGGCCTCGCCGAGCAACGGCACATCGGCGGGCGGCGCATCACGCACCGCCACACAGTGCCAGACGACCTCCACGTGTACGTCACCGTCGGGACCGGCCTCGGACACCTCCGGTACCAGGCCCAGAGCGCCGCCGTGGCAGACGACCGCCTCCTCCGCCTCAAGAGCGCGCGCGTTGAACTCGGGCGGCCCGCTCAGCCCGAGCGGATGCCCAGGCGCGGGCAACGCCACCCGAAGGCCGGTCACGCCGAGGGCGCGCAGCCGCCCCAGCGCGAGCGTGAGCCCGACGGGCCCCCTCTCGCCGGGCAGCCCCTCGACCCGGTGCAGGGCGTCCTCACCGACCATGGCAAGGACGGCGTCGTCCGGCGAAACAAAACCGGCCAACAGGGCATTTCCCCATGCGGCCAGCCGTCCTGAGCGTGGTTCCGAGAGCATTCCCCCACCCTAAGGATCGGACCGATGGAGTGGACCGGCCGACCGGTGGCGTAGATTCCCTCGGGGGCTTGCGTCCACAGACGCACGCGACGGCCGAGACTGCATTTGGGAGACAGCGCGCTCATGAGCGATGTTCTGGAGCTGGAGGACGTATCCGTGGTCCGCGAGGGCCGGCCTCTGGTGGACCAGGTCTCCTGGTCGGTCAAGGAGGGCGAGCGCTGGGTCATCCTCGGCCCCAACGGCGCCGGAAAGACGACCCTCCTGAATGTCGCGTCCAGCTACCTCTTCCCCAGCCGGGGCACCGCCACGATCCTCGGCGACACCCTCGGCGAGGTCGACGTCTTCGAGCTGCGCCCCCGCATCGGCGTGGCCGGCATCGCCATGGCGGAAAAGCTGCCCAAGCGCCAGACGGTCCTGCAGACCGTACTGACCGCCGCATACGGTATGACCGCCGGCTGGCACGAGGACTACGAGGACGTCGACGAGCAGCGCGCCCGTGCCTTTCTCGACCGCCTCGGCATGAGCGAGTACCTGGAGCGCAGGTTCGGCACGCTTTCCGAGGGCGAGCGCAAGCGCACCCTGATCGCCCGCGCCCTGATGACCGACCCCGAGCTGCTGCTTCTCGACGAGCCGGCCGCGGGCCTCGACCTCGGCGGCCGTGAGGACCTCGTACGCCGCCTCGGCCGCCTCGCCCGCGACCCGATCGCGCCCTCCATGATCATGGTCACGCACCACGTCGAGGAGATCGCCCCCGGTTTTACCCATGTCCTGATGATCCGGCAGGGCAAGGTCCTCGCCGCCGGTCCGCTCGAGCTCGAACTCACCTCGCGCAACCTGTCGCTCTGCTTCGGGCTGCCGCTCGTCGTCGAACAACTCGGCGACCGCTGGATGGCCCAGGGCCTGCCGCTGTCCTGACCTCCCACAACACCTGACCGCCCTCAAAGTGGGGACCAGAACAGCGGGGACCACGACCGGGGGCACCACAACAGTGGTGACCAGAACAGCGGGGACCAGAACGGCCGGGAACACCTGTCTCAACTTGATCGGCACCCTGTCGGCGACGGGACCCGCGGTCCTACCATGACCATGTGGACGACATCGACGCATGGGTGTGGTGGCTGATCGGCGCGGTCGGGCTCGGGATCCCGCTCGTCGTGACCGCGATGCCGGAGTTCGGAATGCTCGCAGTCGGCGCTGTCGCGGGCGCCGTGACCGCAGCACTCGGAGGCGGAGTCGTACTTCAAGTCGTCGTCTTCGTCGCCGTCTCGGTCGCTCTCATCGCCGTGGTACGCCCCATCGCGGCCCGGCACCGCGCACACAGACCCCAACTCGCCACGGGCGTGGATGCGTTGAAGGGCAGACAGGCCGTCGTCCTGGAGCCGGTCGACAGAGCCGGCGGCCGGATCAAGCTCGGCGGAGAGATCTGGTCCGCGCGCGCTCTCGACGCCGAACGGACCTATGAAGTAGGTCAAGCGGTGGACGTCGTGGACATCGAGGGAGCCACGGCGATCGTCATGTGACTTCGCGCGGCGTTCTGTGGCCGGAACGCCCCACGTGACGAGTTGTGGTCTGACACACTCATCCAGCAAGATCTTCAACAATCACAAGATCTTCCGGAACGCCGAGGCGGAGAAGGGTACGGGGAGCCACGATGGAACCGATCATCATCGTCCTGATCATTCTGGTGGTGTTGGTCTTCATCGCGTTGATCAAGACCATCCAAGTCATCCCACAAGCCAGCGCCGCAATCGTCGAGCGCTTCGGCCGCTACACACGCACGCTCAACGCGGGTCTGAACATCGTCGTCCCGTTCATCGACTCGATCCGCAACCGCATCGACCTCCGAGAACAGGTCGTGCCCTTCCCGCCGCAGCCAGTGATCACCCAGGACAACCTGGTCGTCAACATCGACACGGTTATCTACTACCAGGTCACCGACGCGCGCGCGGCCACGTACGAAGTCGCCAGCTACATTCAGGCCATTGAGCAGCTCACCGTCACCACGCTCCGCAACATCATCGGCGGCATGGACCTGGAGCGGACCCTGACCTCCCGCGAGGAGATCAACGCGGCCCTGCGCGGCGTCCTCGACGAGGCCACCGGCAAGTGGGGCATCCGCGTCAACCGCGTCGAGCTCAAGGCGATCGAGCCGCCCACCTCCATCCAGGACTCGATGGAGAAGCAGATGCGCGCCGACCGTGACAAGCGCGCCGCGATCCTCACCGCCGAAGGTATTCGTCAGTCGCAGATCCTCACCGCCGAGGGCGAGAAGCAGTCCGCCATCCTGCGTGCCGAAGGTGAGGCCAGGGCCTCCGCGCTGCGCGCCGAGGGCGAGGCCCAGGCCATCCGGACCGTCTTCGAGTCCATCCACGCCGGAGACCCCGACCAGAAGCTCCTCTCGTACCAGTACCTCCAGATGCTCCCGAAGATCGCCGAGGGTGACGCCAACAAGCTCTGGATCGTGCCCAGCGAGATCGGCGACGCCCTCAAGGGTCTGTCGGGTGCCTTCGGCAACTTTGGCAGCCCCACAGGCGGCGGGCAGCCCGGGCCCGGCTCCGGCACGGAGCGCCGGGAGAAGCCGTCCATCACCGACTGAGTGCGTGTACGTACGTGACGGGGGCCCACCTCCAGGCGGAGGTGGGCCCCCGTCACGTACGTACTATGCCGCTGGCTGTGCCAGCCAGTTGGGCAGCGCGTCGAACTCGTCCCGGGCCAGCGCCAGCACCATCGCGTCCGCGGGCGTCGGCTCGAACGGGTGCCGCAGCAGCGGCATGCCTGCCTGCTCCGGAGTCCGGTCCGCCTTGCGGTGATTGTCCTCCGCGCACGAGGCCACCGTGTTCAACCAGGAGTCCGCACCACCCTGCGCCCGCGGCACCACGTGGTCCACGGTCGTCGCGCGCCTCCCGCAGTACGCGCAGCTGTGCCGGTCACGTACCAGAACACCCCGCCTCGACCAAGCGGCTTGTCTTCGAAAGGGCACCCGCACATAGCGGCACAGCCTGATCACCCGGGGCACCGGTATGTCAACGGCCGCTCCACGCATACGCAGTTCGGGGTGGGCCTGTTCGACAACAGCCTTGTCCTGCAGCACCAGAACGACGGCTCGGTTCAACGTCACCGTCGACAGCGGCTCGAAGCTCGCGTTCAGCACCAGCGTGTCCCGCACCCAGCCCACCTCCTCCGTGCACCGGCCCACCCCCTGGCGGACTTGGATCAACTCTGGCCGGGCGCGCCGAGATGGACAACGCAATAAAAAATGCCCGCCCCTGATCAATTCCAAGACCAGAGGCGGGCAAACGCTCAGCGAGCGCTCAGCTGTTCGCGGGCGCCGCGTACTCCGCGATCAGCTGGGCCCTCGCCAGCGTGTGGAACCGCAGATGGAAGCCCACGACGGCCGGCGACGCGTCCGAGTCCGGGCCGAGCTTCTCCCGATCCACCGCGTACACGGTGAAGACGTACCGGTGCGCCGGGTCCCCGGGAGGCGGCGCTGCACCGCCGAAGTCCTTCGTCCCGTAGTCGTTGCGCACCTGAACCGCGCCCTTTGGCAGCCCCTCGAACGTGCCGCTGCCCGAGCCCGCCGGCAGCTCGGTGACCGAGGCCGGGATGTCGAACACGGTCCAGTGCCAGAACCCGCTCCCGGTAGGGGCGTCCGGGTCGAAGCACGTCACAGCGAAGCTCGTGGTCTTTGGCGGGAAGCCCTCCCAGCGCAGCTGAGGCGAGGTGTCGCCGCCCGCGTGGACCTGGGCGTCCTTCAGCACCCCGCCCGGCTCGACGTCCTCGCTCGTGACCGTGAACGACGGCACAGCAGGATGGAAGGCATGGGGAAGCGGCGGCCTCTTGGACTCGGTCACCTCGGCACCTCCTGATCGGTGGATCTCTCGTCCACGACCCTAAAACCAGTTGCGGCGGCTACCGACCTGCGACAACCACTCGTTCAGGTAAGCGGCCCAGTCCGTCCCCTGGAAGTCGTTCAGACCCACCTTGAACGTCCGGTACGAGTCACTGCCCTCGCTGAACAGACCAGGCTTCTTGTCCATCTCCAGGACGACGTCCATCTCGCGTTCGTCGGCGACGAAGCTCAACTCGACCTGGTTGAGACCCCGGTACTGCTGAGGCGGCAAGAACTCGATCTCCTGGTAGAACGGCAGCTTCTGTCGCGTACCCCGGATGTGGCCCCGCTCCATGTCCGCGTTCTTGAACCGGAAGCCCAACTGGATGAAGGCGTCCAGAATCGCCTGCTGGGCCGGCAGCGGATGCACACTGATCGGGTCCAGGTCACCGGAGTCCACGGCCCGCGCGATCTCGAGCTCCGTGGTCACACCGATATGCATCCCGCGCAGCGGCTGACCGCCGATGGTGGTGATCGGCGTCTCCCACGGGATCTCGAGCCCGAACGGCACCGCATGCACCGCGTTCGCCTCCAGCGCGAAGGCACCGCCGAGCCGCAACTTCGTGAACTCGATGTCCTGCTTGTGCTCCTGGTCGTCGTGCCCCTCGACCTCCACCCGGGCCTGGAGCCCGACCGCGAGCCCCTCGATCTCCTGGTTCACGGACCCGCCCTGGATCCGCACCTCGCCCTGGACAACACCGCCGGGAACCACATTCACCTCGGTCAGTACCGTCTCGACCGACGCCCCACCGGCACCCAGGCTCGCAAGCAGCCGCTTGAACCCCATGATGTCTCCTCCTCAGGCCAACGCCTGTCTCTGTCCGTATCCTTGATCCATACAAACGCGAGCCGATCGTGGCCGGTTCCACGCCTCACCCTGGCACGTCGCAAGTCCCCGGTCGCCCAGCTCGCAATCCCACGTCTGCACTACGCTCGTACGGCATGATCGCGGCCCCTGACCGTACGCCCCTCACCCGGGAGTTCTTCGACCGGCCTGTCCTGCAGGTCGCCGCGGACCTCCTGGGGCGCGTCCTCGTGCGTACGACCCCGGACGGACCGATCGAACTCCGCCTCACGGAGGTCGAGGCCCACGACGGTCCGAACGACCCGGGCTCCCACGCCTGTCGCGCCCGCACGGCCCGCAACGGCGTGATGTTCGGACCGCCCGGCCGGGTGTACGCCTGCTTCACCTCTGGCATGTCAGGTCGGTCAGCATGAACCTTGTGGATCTGGCTCACCCCGCTGAGGAAGTCGCCCCCAAGCTGCTCGGTGCCATGCTCACCCACGAGACCCCCGAGGGAACCGTGAGCGTGAACATCACGGAGACCGAGGCGTACTCCGGCACGGCCGACCCCGCCTCCCACGCCTACCGAGGCAGGACACCCCGCAACGCCGTCATGTTCGGGCCCGCAGGACACCTGTACGTCTACCGGTCTCACGGTCTCCACTGGTGCGCCAACATCGTCACCGGGGCAGACGGCATCGCTTCAGCTGTCCTCATCCGGGCAGGCAGGGTCATCGAAGGGGAAGACCTGGCACGCACGCGACGAGGGGCGAAGATCGAGAGCCCACGCCTTGCGCGGGGCCCGGGGAACTTCTGCCAGGCGCTCGGCATCACGGCAGAGCACAACGGCACAGACCTACTGGCAGGTGCCTCGGTCACGCTGTCCGAGGGTGAGCCGGTACCCGCCGCACTCATCCGGGTCGGTCCGCGGGTAGGCGTGAGCAGAGCCCACGACTGGCAACACCGCTTCTGTCTCGCCGGTGATCCCACAGTCTCGGCGTACCGATTGAGCCCGAGAGCCAAGCCGTCCGCCGGAGCCTGAACCGCGGTGCGCCTCGCTCGCGGCTCTCCCGCGGCTCGCCCGCGGGCTCGACTGTGAGTCGGCGCGGATTTGGCCCGAAGATGCTCTGGCCACCGGACCCGCCCGCCTGGCCACGACCCTGGGTATGGACCGAGCCCTCGACGGCACGGACGCCTGCGCTCCCGAGGGCTCCGCGCCCACCCTGCTCACAGGCACACCTGTACGCCCCGAGCAGGTACGCAACTGTCACGACCGGTGTGACCGGCGACGGTGGCGTCCACCCGTGGCGCTTCTGGATGCCGACGATCCGACGGTGAGTCCTTATCGGTCCCATGCGCCCCGCCCTCGCCGAACTTGACGCCTCCCTGGGCGATCCGTAATGTGACTCGAGCCGCTTGAACCGGGTACGGCGTTCAGCCAGCAGCCGGAAGCGGCCAACCCACTACCTACGACTCCTCTCAGCGAGGGCGATTTCGGCGTGCCTGCATGCCTCAATTCGAATGCCCGGGCTCGATTATGAGTTGCCGGGGGAGTCGGTTAACGTAGTGAATGTCGAAAGGCCCGAGGGAAACCTTGGAGCCAAAAGACACAGGGCCAATCCTCACTAACGCGGGGTGGCCGCCGACTGGAAATCGGGCCCGAAAGAGTCTGATAGAGTCGGAAACGCAAGACCGAAGGGAAGCGC
>CAMLJW010000128.1 GCA_946480485.1 uncultured Streptomyces sp.
CCGGACGGATGTTCACCGGGGATCGGTCCGGGGACCTGCTGTACGCGGCGCTGCACGATGTGGGGCTGGCGTCGCGGCCCACATCCGTGAGCGTGGACGACGGGCTGGCCCTGTACGGCGTACGCGTCACCTCGCCGGTGCACTGCGCGCCGCCCGCCAACAAGCCGACCCCGGAGGAGCGTGACACCTGCCGGCCCTGGCTGGTGAGCGAGCTGAAGCTGCTCAAGCCCACCCTCAGGGCCGTCGTCGTACTCGGGGCCTTTGGTTGGCAGGCCGCGCTGCCCGCGCTCGCGGAGGCGGGGTGGACCATGCCCCGGCCCCGACCGGTCTTCTCCCACGGCGCGCGGGTCGAGCTGGAGAGCCCGGCGGACAGGGCGGTGGAGCTCTTCGGCTGTTTCCACGTCAGCCAGCGCAACACCTTCACCGGCCGACTCACGCCCGACATGCTGCGGAATGTGCTGCGTACGGCCGCGGCGGCGGCGGGGCTTCCGACCAGCCCGTACGCGGGCTAGGCATGGCCCGATGCCCCTGTATCCAGAGACGGATGTATTTAGAGACGGATGTACCAGAGACGGACCCGGGGGCTGGGGAAGGTCTTGCCGCGGGCCTCCGAGCTGGCACCCGAGGACCATCGCGACGGCGACCTCCCGGCGGCGTACAACCGGCTATGTGCGGCCGACGGCTCTTCAGACGAGGCTGGCGCGGGGTGACCAGTGACGGGTGGCTGGTGACCTGCGGGCGGTGGCGGGTGGCCGGTGGCGGTGAACCGGTGGCCAGTGGCGGTGGCCGAGGCCCACGGGACGAACGTACGGATCAGGCGCTGATCCGGCGCGACCAGGCCGGGATCGTCCCCGTGAGCCGGCAGAGAGCCAGATACAGCGGGATCGGCGGAGTGTACGGAAGTTCGCCGTCGGGCTTGTGGATGAGGCCGGGCAGGTGGGGCGTGCCGGGCACGACCGCTCCCGAGGCGTAGTACGCGGGGGCCGGCCACTCGAGGGAGACATCGGAGTCGGAGGGAATGAGCCACCACCACTGCTTCCCGTCGGCGTACACGCAGCCGACGCGCGGCAGCCGAGACATCAGCAGGGAGCCGAATCGCGCGGGTATCGCCACCGCATCACAGCCGAGCGGCGCCTGCATGCCCTCCGGTACGGCGAGCCGCCGCCACGCCCTGCCGCAGGACGTCGGCAGCTCGCGCCGCAGACGGACCAGCGTGTCCAGGTTCAGCACCCGAGAAGTCCCGGCTGACGTAGCCCTCACACCCATTCAGCCCCCGTCGGTCTCAAGCTCTTGGCACCATCAGAACCACTTATGTCCGGCCGAGGGCGGCGTGTCCACCCCGGTTCGCGAGGAGCCGGCTGGGGTGGGCCGGCTCCTCGCACTCCAGCCCAGGTCCGACCGCGGCTCGGCGCCGTTGTTCGCCGAGCGCGGAAGATCGGCCCAGACCATCAGTCCGGGGCCGGTCTCCTGGGCGCCCCAGGCACTGCACAGCGCCGCTATGAGAAGCAATCCCCTGCCGTGCTCCTCCTCGGGGCGCTGCGGTGGCGGATGAGGCTCACCCGGTGCGCAACCCTCGTCACGTACGGCTATCCGCACCTGGTCGTCGCCATCGTGCAGCTCGCACACCACCTGGCGGCTCGCCGTGTGTACGACCGCGTTGGTGACCAACTCGGAGACGACCAGCTCCGCGGTGGCGCAGGTGTCCTCATCGAGGGCCCACCCCGAAAGCCGGGCACGGGTCAGGCGCCGGGCCTGCGCCGCGGAGCCCGGGTGCGCGGCCAACTCGAAGCTGAACCGGCGGTCGGCGGCCGCGTCTGGGCGCACCCCTGCGGCACCGAGACCGAATTGGTCCTCGGCTGCGTCTGCTCTTAACGGCGCGGGCGGAGTCACGCTTGCCACTATCTCCCCGCCGTGAACACTTGGCAAGTGTCACTCTGAAAATTGCAGAGTGCAGTGTGGCGTGCCGAAAGGCCATGGCACACTGCTCGCAACAGCACGTGGCGCGGCGTCAGTTGGGTACCCGGCCGGGTACGCACCGGGCGCCGCCCTGGCTGTCAGGACTATGTGGAGGTGGGCGTGAGCGAGCCGCGGTCCGCACCGACGGTCGGTCAGGTCGTCCTCGGACGACGCCTGATGGACCTGCGGGAGCGCGCGGGGCTCAAGCGCGAGGAGTCTGCGCGCATCCTGCGCGTCGCGGCCGCCACCGTCCGCCGCATGGAGACGGCCGAGGTCGCGCTCAAGATCCCGTATCTCCAGCTCCTGCTGAAGTCGTACGGCGTCTCGGAGGAGGAGGCTGAGGCCTTCGTCGCGCTTGCCGAGGAGGCCAACCACCCCGGATGGTGGCAGCGGTTCCACGACATCCTGCCGGGCTGGTTCTCGATGTACGTGAGCCTGGAGGGCGAGGCCACCCTCATCCGCTCGTACGAACCGCACTTCGTGCCCGGGCTGATGCAGACCGAGGAGTACGCCCGCGGCGTCATGGAGTCCGGCGCCATCGGCCAGACGGGACCCGAGGGTATCGAGCGCCATGTGGCGCTGCGCATGCAACGCCAGGAGTTGCTCACGCGGGATGACGCGCCACGGCTCTGGGTCGTGATGGACGAGACCGCGGTACTCAGGCCCGTTGGCAACGTCAAGATGATGCGCGCCCAGATCGACAAATTGCTCGAGACTACACAACTGCCCAATGTGACGCTGCAGATCGCCCCGTTCTCCTCGGGGCCGCACGCGGGTACGTACGGGCCCTTCGTTCTCTTCCGATTTGCCATGCCCGAACTGCCGGACATGGTCTACAGCGAGTACCTGACCGGCGCCGTCTACCTGGACGCGCGTGCCGAAGTGGCCACCCACCTCGAGGTCATGGACCGCATGGCGGCCCAAGCCGCCACAGCACATCGCACGAGGGAGATCCTTCGGGATCTCCGTAAGGAGCTGTGAATGAATCGCATCAAGTCCTGGGTGCACGACGGGCGGATCTACAACGGCATGCCCGCACGGGAACTGGGCAGTGAAGGCTGGCACAAGCCCTGGAGCGGCGGCAACGGCGGCAACTGTGTGGAGGCGATGAAGCTCGCCGACGGTCGCATCGCGGTCCGTCAGTCGGCGGATCCGGATGGGCCCGCCCTCATCTACACCCCCGGTGAGATGACCGCGTTCATCCAGGGCGCCAAGGCCGGAGAGGCGGATTTCCTGCTCTCTTGAGGCTCTTGTTTTCTCTAAATCGCCTTGCATCTGGCATTTCATTGGGTATTGCATTGGGTATTGCATTGGGTATGAATTTGGCATTCAATTGATCACTGATTGCGGCAGACGCCGGGGATCCTTACGCAGTTTTCCTCATCGCATCCCGCGGGGATGTACGACGGTGCGGTGGAGTGCAAGCCGTAGCGGGGCTGGGCGTCCTGCGGCGAGGATCACTGACGGAGTGGCCCCTGAGCAGGGTTGTCAGCTGTCCCTCAGCCCCCTCAGCTGTCCCCTTGCGGGGTTGCAGGGATGCCCGTGGGTTCGGCGGCTCGGTTGGGGTCCGCGTATGCGTAGCCGATTCCGAGGACCGTTACGCATCCCTTCAAACCGTCATCGGCCGGTCGTACGGCCCTATCGGCGCCGGAAGCTGCGAACTTCCCGCCAGACGCCGGTCCACCGCCGCCGCCACCGCCCGTCCCTCGGCGATCGCCCACACGATCAGGGACTGGCCGCGGGCGGCGTCCCCCGCGGCGTACACGCCGGGAACGTTGGTCGCGAAGTCCCTGTCGCGGGCGATCGTGCCGCGGGGGTTGAGAGTGAGGCCGAGCTGGTCGACGAGGCCGTCGGTGCGGTCGGGCCCGGAGAAGCCGAGGGCGAGCAGGACGAGGTCTGCGGCAAGCGAGCGTCCGGTGCCGGGGAGCGGACGGCGCCCGGCGTCGACCTCGACCAGGTGCAGGGCGCGTACATGCCCGTTCGCGTCGCCGGTGAAGCGGAGCGTGGCCGCCGCGAAGAGTCGTGCGTCGGCGTCCGCCGCGGGCGCCGTCTCCAGATCGCGGGCCTCCTCGTGCGCGGCCGACAGGCGATAGATCTTCGGGTACACGGGCCATGGATCGGTGTCATCGTCGCGCTCCGTGCCCGCTTGCGCGTAGATGTCCAGTTGGGTCACGGACGCCGCGCCCTCGCGTATCGCCGTGCCGAGGCAGTCGGCTCCCGTGTCGCCGCCGCCGACGATCACCACGTGCTTGCCGGCAGCGGACAGCGGGGACGTCTCCAGATCTCCCTCGCACACGCGGTTGGCCAACGGCAGATACTCCATCGCCTGATGGATGCCGTCCAGTTGACGCCCCGGCACGGGGAGTTCACGCCACGCCGTCGCACCCACGGCGAGGACGACGGCGTCGTAGCGGGCCCGCAGTTCGGCGGCTTCGATGTCCCGGCCGACGGCCGTCGACGTACGGAACTTGGTTCCCTCCGCCCGCATTTGATCGAGCCGACGTTCCAGGTGCCGCTTCTCCATCTTGAACTCGGGGATCCCGTACCGCATCAGCCCGCCGACCCGATCGTCCCGCTCGTACACGGCGACGGTGTGCCCCGCCCGGGTCAACTGCTGTGCGGCGGCGAGCCCGGTGGGTCCCGAGCCGATCACGGCGACCGTCCGCGCGGACAGCCGGTCCGGCGGCCGCGGCGGCGCGTACCCGTCCTGCCAGGCCCGGTCGGCTATGGCGGCCTCGACGTTCTTGATGGTGACCGCGGGCTGGTTGATCGCCAGCACGCAGCCCGCCTCGCAGGGGGCGGGGCACAACCGCCCGGTGAACTCGGGAAAGTTGTTCGTGGCATGCAGCCGGTCGCTCGCCGCGCGCCAGTCATCGCGCGAGACCAGGTCGTTCCAGTCGGGGATCAGGTTGCCGAGCGGGCAGCTCTCGTGGCAGAAGGGGATGCCGCAGTCCATGCACCGGTCTGCCTGCCTGCGGATGATGGGCAGCAGCGCCCCTGGGACGTACACCTCATCCCAGTCACGGACCCGCTCCTTGGCGGGGCGGCGCGGCCATTCCTCGCGGGAGGCGTTGAGGAAACCCTTGGGATCGGCCATCGCCGTCTCCCTCACGTACAGCGTACGGGGCCCGAACGTCTCCGCCTCAGGGCGGGGGTCCGGGGGCGGGGCGCGCAGGGCCTTCGGCAGTCTCTCCCCGCCACGATACGTCGCCCGCGCGGCGCACGCCTCGCGCAGAAGACCCGGCCACCCAGCCGGTGCCGAGGACCCCCAGCACCGTGAGCGACGTCCTGGTGCGCGCCGACGACCCACGCCACCCGGCGTGGAACGGCTGACCGCGGCGAAAGGCACCGCACCGAAGGATTCGACCGCGGACCCGACCTTTCGACCTCGCCCGTCGACCTTCCCGTGAGCGGGAGGCACGGGAGCCCACAGTGCGTATCTCCCCGGACCCGGCGAGAATGTAGGGCGCCGGGACCAGCGGTGCGTCCCCGCGCCGCGCCGGCCCGCCGGCAACGGGAGGTACTACATGACAACCGCCGGAGACATCATGCACCGCGGCGCCCAGTGGATCCCCGCTCACGAGACCCTGGACCGCGCCGCCCAGCTGATGCGCGAGCTCAACGTGGGCGCACTGCCCATCAGCGACGAGAACGAGCGGCTCTGCGGCATCCTCACGGACCGCGACATCGTGGTCGGCTGTGTGGCCATGGGGCACGACCCGGCACGCGTCACCGCAGGCGAGATGGCCAAGGGCACGCCGCGCTGGATCGAAGTGAACGCCGATGTCAGTGAAGTGCTCGGCGAAATGCAGGGGCACCAGATCCGCCGCCTTCCTGTGATCGAGAACAAGCGCCTGGTCGGAATGATCAGCGAGGCCGACCTGGCCACGCATCTGACGGACGAACAGCTCGCGGGCTGGGCGGAGAGCGTCTACGCAAAGAGCGCGACACGCTGACGCCGAGGCAACGCCGGTACTGCGAACGCGCCCTCGTCCGGCCGGCCGTGCCGGGCGAGGGGCGTCACAACCGGTGCCGCAGCCGATATCACAACCAGCCGTTGCGCTTGAAGCCGCGGTACAGGGTGAAGCACGCGGTGGCGATCACACCGAGTGCCAAGGGGTAACCGAACCGCCAGCGCAGCTCCGGCATGAAGTCGAAGTTCATGCCGTAGACACCGCAGACCATCGTCGGCACGGCGATCAACGCCGCCCACGCAGTGATCTTCCGCATGTCCTCGTTCTGCGCGACGCTGACCTGCGCGAGGTGCGCCTGCAGAATCGAGTTGAGTAGTTCGTCGAACGCGGCTATCTGCTCGGTCGCCCGCAGCAGATGGTCGGAGACGTCCCGGAAGTACGCCTGTATCTCCGGATCGACCACACGTATCGGCCGCGTGGCGAGATCCATGACCGGGCGGCTCAGGGGGACCGCCGCCCGCTTCAGCTCAAGGAGTTCACGCTTGAGCTGGTAGATGCGCCCGGGGTCGGCCCGCGCGCCGTTCTCCGCGAACACGTCGGTCTCGACCTGGTCGATGTCCGCCTGCACCAAGTCGGTGACGTGCAGATAGTCGTCGACCACATGGTCCGCGATCGCGTGCAGTACCGCGGCCGGCCCCTTGGCGAGTTGCCGGGGGTCGGCCTCCAGCTCCTCGCGCAGCGGGCCCAGCGAACCGTGCGGGCCGTGCCGCACCGTGATGACGAATCCGTGGCCGACGAACACCATGATCTCGCCGGTGTCGACCACCTCGCTGGTCGCGGTCAGTTCGGTGTGCTCGACGTAGCAGACCGTCTTGAACACCGCGAACAGCGTCTCGCCGTAGCGCTCCAGCTTCGGGCGCTGATGGGCATCCACGGCGTCCTCGACCGCCAGTGGGTGCAGGTCGAAGAGCTTGGCGATGCCCGAGAACTCCGCCTCCGTCGGCTCATGCAGCCCGAGCCAGACGAAGCTCTCGTCGGCCTTGCGGATCCGCTCCACCGTCTCGACGAGATCGCGGCCGCCGGGCACTCTGACGCCGTCCTCGTACGCCACGCAGTTCACCACCGCGGAGCCCAGCGGGGACCGGGCGGGGTGGCTCAGGTCCACACGGGAACGACGACGTGTCAACCGCGCCACCTTGCGCAGGCCGCCGACCCTGCCCAGGCCCGTGACCTTCCGCAGATTCCCTGCCATGGACATCTGGATCTCCTTGTGTGGATCCTCTCGCGCCGCGCTCTGCGCCTTGCCGCGGCCAGTCTGCCAGGAGGCGTCGGCGGCCGGGCAAGCCTGTGGGAACGGAAGATTCCACTCCGAAAATCGGACTTTCAACGGGTTGTGGCGTTGCGGCATTGCGGGCTTCGCCGGCGGAGGCACGGTGGAGAGGGCTGCGGTGGCGCGCCGTGCGCACCGCGTGGACATCGGGCGCACGCGAGGAATGGGGATCGGGAGAGTCGGCCATCGCGAACAAGCCGGACAACTGGGATGATTGCCGTATGACGCGAACCGACGGGTATCTCCTCGACAACCGGCAGACCGACAACCGGCAGACTGAGGCGGGGCAGCGCTTCGAGGCCCACGCCACCCTCTTCGACCCCACGACCTTCCGGCACATCGAGCGGTTCGGCATCGGATCCGGCTGGCGCTGCTGGGAGGTCGGTGCGGGCGGCTCGTCCGTGGTGTCCTGGCTCGCCAAGAAGGTGGGCCCCACCGGACGGGTCGTCGCGACCGACATCGACACCTCGTGGGCGGCCTCGGTCACCCGGCCGCCGGTCGAGGTGCGCGTACACGACGTGGGCGTGGACGAGCCGCCCGGCGACGGCTTCGACCTCGTGCACGCCCGGCTCGTCCTGGCTCAGGTGCCGGACAGGAAAGGGGCGTTGCGGTCAATGGCCAAGGCTCTGCGGTCCGGCGGACGGCTCCTGGTCGAGGATGCCGACCCCGCGCTGCAACCGCTCCTCTGCCCCGACGAGTGCGGCCCCGAGCAGCAGCTGGCCAACGGGCTGCGCCGCGCCGTCTGCACACTGCTCGCCGAGCGTGGCGCCGACCTCGCGTACGGGCGTCGGCTCCCGCGCCTGCTCCGAGAGGCCGGACTGCGACGGGTCGAGGCCGACGCGTACTTCCCGATCACCTCTCCCGCCTGCGCCGCCCTGGAGTCCGCGACGGTCGGCCAGATCCGCGACCAGCTCGTCGCGGCGGGCCTGGTCACGGACCAGGACATCGACCGCCACCTGGCGAACGTGACGGCAGGCATCCTGGATCTGGCGATGGCGCCACTGGTCTCGGCGTGGGGGCGCAAGGCGTAATCCGTACGGGAACCAAGGTCATGGCCGAGCGGAGCCTGCGCGAGTCCGCGGTACCGGCGCCGTCACGCACCGTTTCTAATCAGCGAGCAGGCAGGAGTGAGTCTTGGACCCATTCCTGGTCACTGCGGACGCGGAACGGTTTCGGGTGTCGTGGTGGCCCGTACTCGCCGCGTCCGGCGGCACGGATCGTGTCCGTGGTCCGGGGATGCGGGGGGCCTCACGTCCAGGGGCACGCCGGTCGGCCTGGACGGTCCGATGCCCGTGCACATCGCCAAGGGCGTGCCGTACCTGGGCGTCGCGGTGCTGGGTGTTGCGGTGCTGGGTGTTGCCGGAGAGGCCGTAGAAGAACCGGCGCGGCCGACCGGACGGGTTGCCGTGAGTGTCGAGGCGCCATGCGGCGAGGTGGTCGGCGTTGGTGTCCACGCCGCTCACAGCCATCGGCGAGGGTTTTGAGTGGGGTGGTCCTGGTGGGTGGGATCTGCCAGGAGGCGTCCGTGTACCAGCGCCCGAGCCCTGTGCCGATGGGGGTCCCGCCCCGCTCGAGCGAAGCCGAGAGTGGGGGAGGATGCGGTAGGCCACGGCCCGGTTGGCCTTACGGCGTGGTCGGCTATTGAGCACCTCCTGATTCTGACCCTTCAGTGCCCAGACATACTGAGGGCATGGAGCTGCATGGGGACAAGGTCGTACTGCGACCGGTGGCAGGTGGCGATGGGGAGGTTCTTGACGGGATCGTGCGGGAGCCGGAAGTCGCGGCGTGGTGGTCGCCCCCGGATGACTTTGAGGGCATGCTCGCCGTCGTCTTCGAGGGCGAGGTCATCGGGGCGGTCCAGTTCGAGGAAGAGACCGACCTCGAGTTCCGCCGCGCCAGCATCGATATCTTCCTGACGGCGCGGCAGCACGGGAAGGGACTCGGCACCGACACCGTACGCACCCTGGCCCGGTGGCTGGTGCTCGAACGCGGTCATCACCGGCTGACCATCGATCCCGCAGCGGCCAACACCGCGGCGATCCGAAGCTACCGCAAGGTCGGATTCAAGCCTGTGGGGATCATGCGGGCCTACTGGCGCGACCACCGGACGGGCACCTGGCAGGACGGGCTGCTCATGGACCTGCTGGCTGAGGAGCTGACGTGACCGGTCGGTACCAGGCTCACCGGGCGTGACGTGATCCGGGCCGCACAAGTTCTTCGGGTGTGAAAACGAAGTGGGCCCGTGCGGCCTTGTCTCATGCTGCCTTTCACCGGCATCTCCCGTGCACATCTCAGCGGTTTGACCGAAGAGTTGGTCTCCACGTGGCAGGCGCGAGGTGAGTCTGCGCTGCGGGAGCGACGCGGGGGAGACCGTCGGCGTGCCGCTGGGGCCGGACGCAAGCACGAACTGGTCTTCATCGACCGAATGTTGGTCACACTCGTCCACCTGCGCACCCAGCTCCCGCAACCGCGCTCGCCGAGTTGTACGACGTAGGCCGCTCCACCGTCACCGAGGCCATCAGTGAGATCCGCCCGCTGCTCGCCGAACGCGGCTTCGCCGTCCCCGACCCGCCCGGCCTGCGGCTGCGGGCCCTGGCCGACGTCTTTCCGTTCCGCGGGCGCCGACGCGTCGTACGAGACGTCCGAGACGGGGACGGCCCGCTCCTCCAGACTCGCTTACGCGGCCGCGGAGGGGATCAAGCTGCGGATCGACGGCACCGAGACCCAGGTCCGCCGCCCAAAGCGACGGCCGGACGAGCGCAGCGAACCTACGCGCGCGCATGGTGTGTACGGCGCCGGGGCGGGGCAGCGCCATACGGTTGTCCAGTGTCCAGTGCCCAGTGCCCAGTGCCCAGTGATCGGCGAGGCCTTCTCAGCCGTCGGTGTCACGAGGCCCTTCGGCTGCTGCACCGCCCGCAACGAACTTGCCGCGGGAGAACAGCGCCAGCGCGCCGAGCGGCAGCAACAGGCAGGCGGCGATGAGATTCAGCCAGCCGTAGCTCGCCTGCGCAACGATCACGCCCGCAGCAGCGCCGCCGACGCCCGCCGAGGTGTTCATGGTGAGGTCGGACAGCCCCTGTGCGGCGGCGCGGGCCGGCTGGGGAACCGAGTCCGTGAGGAGCGCGGAGCCCGAGACGAGGCCGGCCGACCAGCCGAGGCCCAGCAGGAAGAGCCCGGCTGCGCTCTGCCCGTGGCTGGCGCCCGCGGTGCCCGCGACCAGCGCCGCGCAGGCCAGCAGACCCACGGCGAGTCCGATCACCGAGAGCCGCCCGACCCGGTCCGACAGCCGCCCCATGACTGGCGAGAACGCGTACATGCCCGCGATATGGCCACTGATGACCAGCCCGATCAGGTCGATGCTCGCGCCGTGGTGACCAAGGTCCACCGGCGTCATCGACATGACCGAGACCATCGCCGTGTGCGAGACGGCCACCGCCACCAGGGCGAGACGGGCGCGCGGTGAGGCCCGTACGGCGGCCAGCCCGGCCCGGATCGAGCGCGCGTCGGCCGACTGCTCCTCGACGGGCGCGAGCGCGCGGGCGGTGAGCAGCGGGTCGGGCCGCAGCAGCACCGCGACCAGGAGCGCCGAGACGAGGAAGACCCCGGCCGCCCACAGGAAGGGGCCCGCCGCCTCCGGTATACCGAGCCCGGAGACGCTGTGTCCCGCGGGAGCGGCCAGGTTGGGACCGAGCACCGCACCGATCGTGGTGGCCCACACGACGTTCGAGATGGCACGGGCCCGCCGCTGGGGCTCGGCCAGGTCGGCGGCCGCGAACCGGGCCTGCAGGTTCGCGGACGAGGCCGCGCCGAACCCCGCCATGCCGAGCAGCAACAGCGGAAAGCTGCCGACGGACGCGGCGATCACGACGAGGCCGGCTCCCACCGCACCCATGAGATACGCCAGGACGAGACCGGAGCGGCGACCGCGCGCGGTCATCAGGGCGGCCAGCGGCATGGAGAGCACGGCCGTCCCTGTGACGGTCGCGGTGGGCGCGAGCCCGGCCAGCGACTCGGTGCCGGCCACCTGCTCGGCCAGCACGACGGCGAGCGCGATACCGGTGGCGACGCCCAGCCCGCCGAGGATCTGACTCGCGATGAGCACAGCGGATATACGGCGCCGTAGTGCCGGTATCCCGGCCACGTCGACCGGCACGGCGACCTGCCGCTCGACGGAGGTCACCGGGAACACACGGGGGTGGCGGAACAGGACGCGCATGCGTCGGCCTCAGCGGCGAACCGCCCGGTGGCGTACGTGCGTACACGGGTGCGGGATGTGGTCACCGTCGCAGTCTCCCCCTTCTCCCGGACTTGGGACAGCCTCAGACGCGGGACAACTCACAACCACGGCTTTCGCCGGACTTGAGGCCTCCCCAGCCCCTTCCGATCCGAGCCCCCTTCAGAACAACGGCTCCGGCAGTACCCCTTCCAGCGCCAGCAGCTTCCGCTTGATCTCCAGGCCGCCGCCGAAACCACCGATGCCGCCGTCGCTCTCGACGAC
>CAMLJW010000129.1 GCA_946480485.1 uncultured Streptomyces sp.
CCCTGGGGGGGTGTGTTATTTGTGGGGGGGGGGCGGGGGGGGGGTTTTTGTCCCAGCAAAAACCCGGCCCCGCGCCCCCCCCCCACCCCTGTGGCGCCGGGGTCATGTTTCACGTGAAACATGGCCCCGGCACACTCACTCAACTCTGCGCGCTCCACCACTCCTTGAGTGCCGACACTGCCGCGTCATACTCCATCGGCCCGTTCTCCAGGCGCTGCTCCAGCAAAAATTTGTACGCCTGGCCGATGACCGGGCCAGGGCCGACGCCCAGGATTTCCATGATCTGGTTGCCATCCAGGTCGGGCCGGATGGAGTCCAGCTCCTCCTGTTCCTGGAGCTGGGCAATGCGCTGCTCCAGCCCGTCGTAAGCGCGGGAGAGTGCAGTGGCTTTGCGCTTGTTGCGGGTGGTGCAGTCGGAGCGGGTCAGCTTGTGCAGACGGTCGAGGAGCGGGCCGGCGTCACGTACGTAGCGGCGGACCGCTGAGTCCGTCCACTCACCGGTGCCGTAGCCGTGGAAGCGCAGGTGCAGTTCGACCAGTCGCGCGACGTCCTTCACAAGCTCATTGGAGTACTTGAGGGCCGTCATGCGCTTCTTGGTCATCTTGGCGCCCACCACCTCGTGATGATGGAAAGAGACCCGGCCGTCCTTCTCGAAGCGGCGCGTCCGCGGCTTGCCGATGTCGTGCAGCAGCGCGGCAAGGCGAAGGGTCAGGTCGGGACCGTCCTCCTCCAGCGCCATCGCCTGCTCAAGCACGATGAGCGTGTGGTCGTAGACATCTTTGTGCCGGTGGTGCTCGTCCCGCTCAAGACGCAGCGCGGGCAGCTCGGGCAGCATGTGCTCGGCGAGCGCGGCGTCGACGAGCAGCGTCAAACCCTTACACGGGTGCGAGGAGATGATCAGCTTGTTCAGCTCGTCCCGGACGCGCTCGGGGGAGACGATCTCGATGCGCTCGCTCATTGCCTTCATCGCCGCGACGACGTCCGGTGCCACCTCGAAGTCAAGCTGCGCGGCGAAGCGAGCGGCCCGCATCATCCGCAGCGGGTCGTCGGAGAACGACTCCTCAGGGGTGCCCGGGGTGCGCAGCACACGCTCCGCAAGGTCCCTGAGCCCGCCGTGCGGGTCGATGAACTCCTTCTCAGGCAGCGCCACGGCCATCGCGTTGACGGTGAAATCACGGCGTACGAGATCCTGCTCGATGGAGTCGCCGTACGACACCTCGGGTTTGCGCGAAGCCCGGGCGTACGACTCCGAACGGTAGGTCGTCACCTCGATGTCAAAGCGCTGGACAGCGTCTCCGACGCGGGCGTCCTTCTGTGCCCCGACCGTCCCGAAGGCGATCCCGACCTCCCACACGGCGTCCGCCCAGGGCCGCACGATCTTCAGTACGTCCTCGGGGCGGGCGTCGGTCGTGAAGTCCAGGTCGTTGCCCAGCCGGCCCAGGAGGGCGTCCCGGACCGAGCCGCCGACCAGGGCGAGGGAGAACCCTGCTTCCTGGAAGCGACGTGCTAGATCGTCGGCGACGGGGGACACTCGCAGCAGTTCGCTCACCGCGCGGCGCTGCACCTGGCTCAGTGCATTGGGATTGTCTTCGTTGGCGTTCGGCACAACAGAAAAGGGTACGTGGCGCGGGCGACCGCGAGCGCTCCATTAAACGGGCACAGATGCTTCCCTTCGTGTGCCGTGATGTGCCATCCATACATAACCGCATATACAGGGCAATCCGGCCCTGATCCCCGGCCTTGGGGAGCAGACCGCGGCACTTCCCCTCAGCGCGCATCGTTACCATGCGTGGACGCACATTCCGACGACCACTGACGACGACGAGGGACGGGCAAGCGCGTGGCCGAGGCGGCAGACTTCCAGGGGATGAGTCCCTCACCTGCCCGCTGGTGGCTTCGGCGATCCGGAGCACTGCTCGCCGGGGCGCCTCTGCTGGCCGGTCTTCTCCAGCTGCCCGTCTCACCCTCCGCGGACGCCGCCGAGTACACCGCTATGACGGAGGCCACAGGAACCGAGACGGTCGACGTCTCCCTGGACTCGCTCAGCCCCAGCATCCCCTCGGAGGGGGACACGCTCACTGTCTCCGGCAGGATCACCAACAAGGGCAAGCAGACGGTCACCGGCGCCCACCTCGGTCTGCGCGTGGGCCCGACGATGAACGGCCGCTCGGCGATCGACGACGCCGCCAAGAGCAGCCCGTACGCGGGCACGGAAGTCCGCGACGATTACGGGGCGAATTTTTCCCAGCTGGCGCCGGGCGTCCCCCAAACCTTCAGAGTCTCCGTCCCCGTCGACAAGCTCGACCTCGGCGCCGACGGCGTCTACCAGCTCGGGGTAACGCTCGCCGGGCAGACCGCCGCCCAGCCGTACGAGCAGGTTCTCGGCATCGAGCGGACGTTCCTGCCGTGGCATCCCGACGCGACGGACACGAAGACGAAGACGACGTACCTCTGGCCGCTGATCTCGACCTCCCACATGACGGCTGAGACGGGGTCGAACGAGCAGCAGACCCCCGTCTTCAACAGCGACGACCTGGCCGCGGAGCTCGCGCCCGGCGGCCGCCTTCAGCAGCTCCTCACGCTCGGCAAGGACCTCGACGTCACGTGGGTCATCGACCCGGACCTCCTGGCCTCCGTGGACGCGATGACACGCAGCTACAAGATCCAGGGCGACAACGACACGACCACGGCGGGCACCAACCAGGCTGTCGCCAAGCAGTGGCTCGGCGAGCTGGAGAAGACGGTCGAGGACAAGGAGGTCATCGCCCTCCCCTTCGCCGACCCCGATCTGGCGTCGCTGGCGCACAACGGCAAGAAAGTCACCGGCGCGCTGAGTCATCTCAAAGACGCCACGGACGTGGCCGCCACGACCGTGGAGTCGATCCTCCACGTGACGCCCAGCACGGACTACGCCTGGCCCGCGAACGGCGCGATCGACCCGTCGATCGTCAAGGTCGCCACTTCTGCCGGTGCCGACACGGTGATCTCCCGCAGCGACAGCTTGAAGGAGACCGGCGGCCTGCCCTACACGCCGACGTCGGCCCGCCCCATCGGCGGTGGCACCACGGCGGTAGTCGCGGACGACCACCTCTCGACGGCCTTCCAGGGCGACATGACAATGGCAGACAACGCAACGCTCGCCGTGCAGAGGTTCCTGGCCCAGAGCTTGATGATCGCCCTGCAGTCGCCGAACAGGCAGCGCAGCATCGTGATCACCCCGCAGCGCATGCCGTCCACGAGCCAGGCCCAGACCATGGCACAGGCGCTCGAGGCCCTCCAGGACTCGAACTGGTCGCAGCCGACGGAGCTGTCCAGTGCTGCCACTGCCAAGCCGGACCCCGGCGCCACAACGCGAATCCCGTCCGCGTCCTGGTACCCCTCGTCGCTGCACAGGCAGGAGCTGCCGCAGGCGGCCTTCGAGCAGATCGGGAACACACAGCACAAGCTCGACAACTTCCGGGTGGTCCTCTCGGACGAGTCCCGTGTGGTCACCCCCTTCGGGCGGGCCATGAACCGGGCCATGTCCACGTCCTGGCGCGGCCACGCCGCCGACGCGGTCGTGTATCGCAGTGGGGTGGAGTCATATATCAACGAGCTCACCGAGCAGGTCGGGCTGATCCCGAAGTCAGAGGCGAAGCTGTCCGGCCGCAGCGCCACCATCCCCGTCACCGTGCAGAACAACCTCGTCCAGGGCGTCGACCACTTGGTCCTGCGGCTGACGTCGGAGCAGCCGACCCGCCTCCGCATCGGGGACAGCGCCTACTCCGAGAAGCGGGTCGAGGTGCCGGGCGGGCACAGCGAGTCGGTCAAGTTCACCGCGAACGGCCGCGCCAACGGCCGTGCCTCGGTGGTCGCCCAGCTCTACACCGAAGACGGCCAGGCGTACGGCCCTCCCGTCACCTTCGAGGTGAGGGTCACCGAGATCACCCCCACGGTGATGCTGGTCATCGCCGGTGGCGTCCTGCTGCTCGTACTCGCAGGATTCCGGATGTACACACAGCGCAAGCGCGCGGCCGCCCAGCAGGCCGAGAAGGAGTCGCAAGACGGCTTCGAGACCGACGACGCCGCGGACGGTCCCGAAGAGGCGTCCGAGGTAACGTCCGGGGCAGACGACCCGGAGCAGCCGAGTGACCCTTCACCGGACACCGCACCGCAAAGCACTGCCCCGTCCGCCACGGGTGAGAGAGTGGACCGTTGAGCGATGTCGTGGCCGGTGGGCCCGGGGACGATGAGGTGGGGTAACCATGAACGCGCCGTACGAGGGTGTCCACGGCCAGGGCGCGGGCAGCTCCGGCTACCCCGACGGCCCACCGCAGGGACCACCGGAGCCTGGCCAGGTGCCGCCACAGCCCGCTGCCGACGTGTACTTCCAGGACCCCTACACCCAGGACACCCACCGGGCACAAGACCTCGCCGCCCAGGACCCGATCGCCGACGCGCTCTACGACCGTGCCGCGCATCCCGCACCCGCGCCCAGTACGCACCCGCCGCAGCAGCCGCTGTACGCTCAGCCGCCCCAGCCGCCCCACGCACCCGATCCACGCGTGTGGGCGCAGACCCCGGCGCCCGAGCCGGAGGGCCTGACGCAACAGCTGCCGTACGGCGACGACCCCCGTACGACCCAGTTCGTGGGCGTGGACGAGCTGGTCACACAGGCCGGCGATAGACGCCACGAGCCGGATGCCTTCGCGTATCTCTTCCGTGACCAGCAGCAGGGCGGCGGGCACGTACCTGTCGGCACGCCCGGTGTGCCGTCACCGCCACTCGAGTCGGCGCAGACCGCCGCCCAGCCTCCCACTCACGTACCGGCACCCACGCCCGCACCAGCACCGGCGCCGACGTCCGCGCCGAAGAAGTCCGGGGGCCGCGCGTCGGGGCTGCTGAAGTCGAGCGCGGTCATGGCGGCGGGCACCATGGTGTCCCGCCTCACCGGCTTCATCCGGTCCGCGCTGATCGTCGCGGCGCTGGGCACGGCCCTGCTGGGCGATACCTTCCAGGTCGCCTACCAGCTGCCGACGATGATCTACATCCTGACCGTAGGGGGCGGTCTCAACTCGGTCTTCGTACCTCAGCTCGTGCGCGCCATGAAAGAGGACGATGACGGCGGCGAAGCCTACGCGAACCGTCTACTGACCCTGGTCATGGTCGCCCTCGGCACGCTGACCGTGCTCGCGATGTTCGCCGCACCGCTCCTGGTCCGCATGCTGTCAGTCCCCGTTGCCGGCAACATCGCGGCCAACGAGGTCGCCATCACTTTCACACGGTACTTCCTGCCCACGATCTTCTTCATGGGTATCCACGTGGTGATGGGGCAGATCCTCAACGCCCGCGGCAAGTTCGGCGCGATGATGTGGACCCCGGTCCTCAACAACATCGTCATCATCGTGACGCTCGGCATGTTCCTCTGGGTCTACGGCACCTCGGAGAACTCCGGGATGAACGTCGGCAACATTCCGCCGGAGGGCCAGCGGCTGCTCGGCATCGGTGTTCTGCTCGGCCTCGTCGTCCAGGCCCTCGCGATGATCCCGTACCTGCGCGAGACCGGGTTCCGACTACGGCTGCGCTTCGACTGGAAGGGCCACGGCCTGGGTAAGGCCGCGATGCTCGCCAAGTGGACGATTCTGTTCGTCCTCGCCAACCAGGCCGGGGCTCTCGTCGTCACACAGCTGGCCACCGCGGCGGTCACAGACACGGGAACCCCGGGCACCGGTTTCAGCGCCTACGCCAACGCTCAGCTCATCTGGGGCCTTCCGCAGGCCATCATCACCGTCTCCCTGATGGCCGCCCTGCTGCCGCGGCTCTCTCGTTCGGCCCACGAGGGCGACGGAGGCGCCGTACGCGACGACATCTCCCAGGGTCTGCGCACGACCGCCGTGGCCATCGTGCCCATCGCCTTCGGCTTTGTGGCCCTCGGCATCCCGATGTGCACCCTGATCTTCGGAGCCTCCGGCACCGGCGCGGCCACGAACATGGGTTACATGCTGATGGCCTTCGGTCTCGGCCTGATCCCGTACTCCGTGCAGTACGTCGTGCTGCGCGCCTTCTACGCCTACGAGGACACCCGAACCCCCTTCTACAACACGGTCATCGTGGCAGTCGTCAACGCCAGCACCTCGGCGCTCTGTTACCTCCTGCTGCCGTCCCGGTGGGCCGTGGCGGGTATGGCCGCCTCTTACGGTCTCGCGTACGCGATCGGCGTGGGTGTGGCCTGGCGGCGGCTGCGCAAGCGGCTCGACGGCGACCTGGATGGGGCTCGCGTCCTGCGTACGTACGCCCGCCTCGGTATCGCCTCGGTACCGGCGACGCTGCTCGCCGCAGCGGCCTGTTACGGAATCACCCAGGTGCTCGGTCAGGGTGTGCTCGGTTCACTTGCCGCCCTCCTCGGCGGAGGCATCGTTTTGCTCGGCGTCTTCTTCGTCGGGGCTCGGCGGATGCGCATCGAGGAACTGAACGGAATGGTCGGCATGGTCCGAGGGCGCCTCGGACGCTGAGTGGGGGTATGCGCACAACCTTCGTCCGCCACAGAGTGTCGTGCATAGCGGCGATCTGTGGGCACAATTGGCTTGGGCGTCGGACAGCGGGCAATTGGATGGGGAGGCAGGAGCGACGGTGGCGGAACGGAGCACGGCTGCCGTCGACGTGGCAGACAACAGCGGTGATGAGCCGCTGACCGCCAAGGCGGACCAGTCCACGGCCGACGGCGTGGCCCAGAACCGGGAGCGGGACACGGAGTACTCGGAGAGCCAAGAGGAACAGGGGAACAGCGGGGACGAGAGCCCCGGCAAGACCTCACCGCCCGAGTTGCACAGCGGTCACAAGCTCGCCAGACGCTACCGGCTCGAGGAGTGCGTCACCCGTCTGGACGGTTTCAGCAGTTGGCGTGCGGTGGACGAGAAGCTGCGCCGCGCCGTCGGCGTGCATCTGCTGCCCGCCGACCATCCGCGAGCGCGCTCCGTGCTGGCGGCTGCCCGCTCCTCAGCCCTCCTGGGCGATCCCCGCTTCGTCCAGGTCCTGGACGCGGTCGAGGAGAACGACCTCGTCTATGTGGTGCACGAGTGGCTGCCGGACTCCACGGAGCTCACGACACTCCTCGCCTCCAGCCCACTGGAGGTACACGACGCCTACCAGATGGTCAGTCAGGTCTCCCAGGCGATGGCAGCCGCGCACCGCGAAGGGCTGGCGCATCTGCGACTGACCCCCGGCGCCGTGCTGCGCTCCTCCTCCGGCCAATGGCGCATCCGTGGCCTCGCCGTGAACGCCGCGCTGCGAGGCATCAGTTCCGACACCCCGCAGCGCACGGACACGGAGTCGATCGGCGCGCTGTTGTACGCCGCTCTCACCCAGCGCTGGCCGTACGCGAACGACGCCTTCGGTCTCTCCGGGCTACCCAAGGGCGTCGGACTCATTGCGCCCGACCAGGTGCGGGCCGGGGTACACCGCGGCCTGTCGGAGCTGGCGATGCGCGCTCTCGTGAACGACGGCGCGACCGCGTCCCGCCAGGAGCCGCCGTGCACCACTTCGGAGGAGCTGCTGAAAGCGATCGGCGAGATGCCGCGCATCCGCCCGCCGGAGCCCGCGTTCACCGCACCGCCAAAGTATCAGCGCACCACGTACCAGCAGGGCACGTACGGCCGTCAGACGCCCCGTCCGGGCGCCACGCAGCCGGTACCGACCCCGCTGCCCCCGTTGCAGAGCCGTACCGGCAAGGCCCTCAAGTGGGCCGTGTCCGTGCTGCTCATCGCCGCCCTGGGTCTCGGCAGTTGGCAGTTGGCAGAGGCGCTCATGGAGCGCGGAGAGCCCGATGACAGCAACAAGACGCAGACGACGGAGGACAACCACAAGGGCGCCGACAAGACCGAGTCGGTCAAGCCGATCTCCATTGAGGGCGCTCAGGAGTACATCGCAAAGGGAGACGCTCAGGCGCCCGAGGACGTGGCCAAGACGTTCGACGGCGATGGCACGTCGTACTGGCGGACCAAGAGCTTCGTAGACGGTCCCGAGATGAATCCCGCCTACAAGCCTGGCGTCGGCATCGTCTACGACCTCGGTTCGGACCGGGAGGTCTCGGCCGCCTCGATAGGGCTCCGGTACGGCGGTGACCACACGACGATCACTCTGTATGCGACAGACTCGATGAGTTCCTCGACCTCCTTGAGCTCGATGCAGAAGCTGGGGACGGTGACGACGAGCGGCACCACCGCGAAGGTGGCGACCGACAAGACAGTGAAGAGCCAGTACCTGATGGTGTGGCTCACGGCGCTGCCGAAAGCGCCGGCAGACCATTACAGCCAAGCCGGATACAAGCAGGCGATCACCGACGTAAAGTTCACGGGCTGACAGCTCACGGAGGGGGGAGGATCCGATGGCGGACGACGCCGGATGCGGGGGAGCGAGCGATCAGGACCTCCTGGCCCGCCATGTGGAGGGCGACCCGGAGGCCTTCGGTGAGCTCGTGCGCCGCCACCGCGACCGGCTGTGGGCAGTCGCGCTGCGGACACTGGGAGACCGTGAGGAGGCCGCGGACGCGGTCCAGGACGCGCTGGTCTCCGCCTACCGCGCCGCCCACACCTTCCGCGGCCAGTCAGCCGTCACGACATGGCTCCACCGGATCACGGTGAACGCCTGCATCGACCGCGCGCGCAAGGCGGTCTCAAGAAAGACCTCTCCGATCGACGACACAGAACGCCTGGAGCGCCTCCTGGATCCGCACGAGTCGGCGTCGGCGCCGGCCGAGCGTAACGATCTACATCGTGAGCTCTTCGAAGCCCTCGGCACGCTGCCCCCCGACCAGCGAGCCGCCCTCGTCCTCGTGGACATGCAGGGCTACCCGGTGGCGGAAGCCGCCCGCGTGCTCGACGTGCCGACCGGCACGGTCAAGAGTCGCTGCGCCCGCGGCAGAGCCAGGCTCGCCCCACTGCTCAGACACCTGCGTACGGACGGCGGAAGTGGCAGAGACAGCAAGAATTCGAGTGAGGGACGGAACCACACGCAGGGGACATACGTCCCACCCGCAGCGGGGGCACAAGGCGCAGGGCCAAACGATTCAACTGCTGTGAAGGGCGGAGGTGGGCGAGCGTGACATCCACGACCGACACGGCCGGACACCCGGAAGTCACGGAGATCTCCGACCTCACGGAAGGCCTGCTCCCGCCCTCCCGGACGGCGGCTGTGCGTCGACATCTGGACGACTGCACGCTCTGCGCCGACGTGCACGCATCGCTGGAGGACATCCGCGGCGTGCTCGGGACACTGCCAGGTCCGCCCCGCATGCCTATCGATGTCGCGGGGCGCATCGATGCCGCCCTCGCCGCCGAAGCCCTGCTGAATGCCACGGCCCGCAGTGCCGATGCAGACCCCGATGCCACGGACCTCCCAGCAGGCATCAGCTCCTCCCGTCCGGTGTCCGGCGAAAGCCGCGGCGCGCATGTTTCACGTGAAACATCGACCGGTACCGACCGTCCCGCGGGGCGCGCTCGCGTCGGCACCGGCCCGGGGCGGCCGAACCGCACGCGCCGCCGACGTCGTGGGACTGTCGTACTCGGTGCCCTGTTCACGGCGGCCACACTGGGACTTGGCGGCCTGCTCCTCCAGTCGCTGGGCGACAACACCAACACCCCAGGTAGCACAACGACCGCACCGAACCACACCGACTCCGTGAACACCTTCACCAAGGGGAAGCTGAAAAGCCAGGTCGCGGATCTCCTCGCCAAGAGTGACAGCAGCGACCGCTGGGGCTCCGCAACCACCCCTAACGAGCCGAGCACCTTGAAGGATTCCACTGCCCAGGTGCCTGGGTGCATCCAGAACGGCATCGGCCGTCAGGAGGCCGCTCTCGCCTTCAAGCAAGGCACCTACGAGGGGACTAACGCGTATCTCGTAGTGTTGCCCGACGCCTCCGACGCCACCCGGGTCACGGCTTACGTCGTCGACTCCACCTGCGTGAGCAAGTCCTCGTTCACTGCAGGCAAGGTGCTTTTGCAGCAGTCCTACGCACGAGACTGAACGAAATCCGGCTCGGCCTAGGTGTTCTGGCCACGGAGGTTGATGACGGACGCCACGGCTGTCCTCGTACTGCCCCCTGTTACCCCCGTCCGGTCAGGCATCTCCGTGTGCCGGGCACAGTGGGAATGCGCGCCCCTTAGGATCCGTTGGGTGGGGTGAGAGTCTGAGAGAAGCTCCCACCGGTCGTACGAAGCAGTCTCCAGAGACGAGGAATCAAGCCGTGAGCGACGTCCGTAACGTGATCATCATCGGCTCCGGGCCCGCCGGCTACACGGCGGCGCTCTACACCGCGCGCGCGTCGCTGAAGCCGCTGGTGTTCGAGGGCGCAGTGACCGCAGGCGGCGCGCTGATGACCACCACCGAGGTGGAGAACTTCCCCGGCTTCCAGGACGGCATCATGGGCCCCGAGCTCATGGACAACATGCGGGCGCAGGCCGAACGCTTCGGTGCCGAGCTGGTACCGGACGACGTCGTCGCGGTCGACCTCAGTGGCGAGATCAAGACGGTAACGGACACCGCCGGCACCGTGCACCGGGCCAAGGCCATCATCGTTGCCACCGGCTCACAGCACCGCAAGCTGGGGCTGCCCAACGAGGACACACTCTCCGGACGCGGCGTCTCCTGGTGCGCGACCTGTGACGGCTTCTTCTTCAAGGACCAGGACATCGCCGTAATCGGCGGCGGAGACACCGCGATGGAGGAGGCAACCTTCCTTTCCCGGTTCGCCAAGTCCGTCACGATCGTCCACCGCCGCGACACCCTGCGCGCCTCCAAGGCAATGCAGAAACGCGCCTTCGCCGACTCGAAGATCAAGTTCATTTGGGACAGCGAGGTTGCCGAGATCCAGGGCGACCAGAAGCTCTCCGGTCTCAAGCTGCGCAATCTGAAGACCGGCGAGACGTCTGAGCTGCCGGTGACCGGCCTGTTCATCGCGATCGGCCACGACCCGCGCACTGAGCTCTTCAAGGGCCAGCTCGACTTGGACGACGAGGGCTACCTCAAGGTCGATGCACCCTCGACCCGGACGAACCTGAAGGGCGTCTTCGCCTCCGGTGACGTCGTGGACCACACCTACCGCCAGGCCATCACGGCGGCCGGCACCGGCTGCGCTGCCGCTCTCGACGCCGAGC
This sequence comes from uncultured Streptomyces sp., assembly GCA_946480485.1. The sequence continues at coordinate 11,133 of CAMLJW010000129.1, forward strand.
GCTTTCTCGCCGCCGTCGCTGACGGCGAGGCCGTGGCCGAGCCCGAGAAGACCACCGTCTGACACCCGACCACCCCACCGCACCAACCAGTTAAGGAGCCCGCCGTGGCCGGCACCCTGAAGAATGTGACCGACGACTCCTTCGAGCAGGACGTCCTCAAGAACGACAAGCCCGTCCTGGTGGACTTCTGGGCCGCCTGGTGCGGTCCGTGCCGTCAGATCGCGCCGTCCCTCGAGGCGATCGCCGCCGAGTACGGCGACAAGATCGAGGTCGTCAAGCTCAACATCGACGAAAACCCGGGTACGGCCGCCAAGTACGGCGTCATGTCCATCCCGACCCTGAATGTCTACCAGGACGGCGAGGTCGCCAAGACGATCGTCGGTGCGAAGCCGAAGGCCGCAATCGTGCGGGATCTCGAGGACTTCATCACCGAGTAGTCGCCGACGCCGTTCCAAAGAAGCGGCGTTGTTTCACGTGAAACACGAATGGGCCAACCTGGACGGGTTGGCCCATTCGCATGTGCAGCGGAAGCTAGGTGCGTCTAGGGACCCCTAG
>CAMLJW010000130.1 GCA_946480485.1 uncultured Streptomyces sp.
GGCCTGGGCGATGCCGTGTGGGAAGTTCAGCCCGGCCATCTGCTCGTGGCCCACTTCGGGGTTGACCCCGTAGAGCTCGGGCCGCTCCAGGCGCTCGATGAACGCCAGGGCGTGGCCGACCGTCGGCAGGAGGATGTCGCCGCGGGGCTCATTCGGCTTGGGTTCGATCGCGAAACGCAGGTCGTACCCCTGGGAGGTCACATACTCGCCGAGGAGATCGAAGGCCTCCTTCATTCGGTCGAGTGCGACGCGTACATCCTTGGCGGCGCCGGACTCGGCGCCTTCCCGTCCACCCCAGGCAACGTAGGTCTGCGCGCCCAGCTCGACCGCGAGGTCGATGTTGCGGATCGTCTTGCGCAGCGCGTAGCGGCGCACGTCCCTGTCATTGGCGGTGAACGCGCCGTCCTTGAAGACGGGGTGCGTGAACAGGTTCGTGGTGGCCATCGGCACGGTCATACCGGTCTTGTCGAGCGCCTGCCGGAAGCGCTTGATGTGCGATTCGCGCTCGGTGTCCGAGGAGCCGAAGGGAATCAGGTCGTCATCGTGGAAGGTCACTCCGTAGGCACCCAGTTCTGCCAGGCGCTGCACCGTCTCGACCGGGTCCAGGGCACGCCGTGTGGCATCGCCGAACGGGTCCCTTCCCTGCCAGCCGACGGTCCACAGGCCGAAGGTGAATCTGTCCTCGGGGGTGGGCTGGTAGTTCATGCAGCGACTCCTTGTTCGCTCCGACCATTTCGTCATGGCGCTTAACAAATTAGTATGCGGAAGCGTCTCTGGGAAGAGACGAGGTGGGAACCCCGGACCGTGTCGGGGCGGGGCGCCCTGTAACACGCCGTATGCCGCGGAGCCGTGGAAAGAGGGAGAGCTCGATGTCAGCAGCCGAGGGTCCGCTCGTCGTGGGCCTGGACACATCCACCCAGTCCACCAAGGCGCTGGTCGTGGACACGGCCACCGGGGAGGTGGTGGCGAGCGGGCAGGCACCGCACACCGTCTCCTCCGGAGCGGGCCGCGAAAGCGATCCGCGGCAGTGGTGGGACGCGATGTGCGAGGCACTGCACCAGTGCGGCGACGCGGCGCGGGAGGCCGCGGCGGTGTCCGTGGGCGGCCAGCAGCACGGGCTCGTCACGCTCGACGCGCATGGCGTCCCGGTGCGCCCGGCCCTGCTGTGGAACGACGTACGGTCGGCACCGCAGGCTCGCCGCCTGGTGGCGGAACTGGGCGGTCCGAAGGCTTGGGCCGAGCGCACGGGAAGCGTGCCGGGCCCCGCCTTCACCATCACCAAGTGGGCATGGCTCGCCGAACACGAGCCCGAGGCGGTTCGCGCGGCAGCGGCCGTACGTCTGCCCCATGACTACCTCACCGAGCGCCTCACCGGACTGGGCACGACCGACCGGAGCGATGTCTCCGGCACGGGCTGGTGGGGATCCAGGACGGAGACGTACGACGAGGAGATCCTCTGCCACGTGGGGCTCGACCCGGCACTGCTCCCCCGCATGGTCCGGCCCGGCGAGGTGGTCGGGACCGTACGCGACGGCGGCGATCTGCCCTTCTCCAAGGGCACGCTGGTCGCCCCGGGCACCGGGGACAACGCCGCCGCCGCGCTGGGGCTCGGACTGCGTCCGGGCACCCCCGTACTCAGCCTCGGCACGTCCGGCACGGTGTACACGGTCTCGACGCGTCGGCCGGCCGACGCGACCGGGACCGTGGCGGGCTTCGCCGACGCGCGCGGCGACTGGCTCCCGCTGGCCTGCACCCTCAACTGCACGCTCGCCGTGGATCGCGTCGCCACCCTGCTGAGCATCGACCGTGAGGCCGTCGAGCCGGGCACGAACGTGACGCTGCTCCCCTATCTGGACGGCGAGCGCACCCCTGACCTGCCGCATGCCTCCGGGCTGCTGCACGGGATGCGCCACGACACCACGCGCGGGCAGCTGCTGCAGGCCGCATACGACGGCGCGGTCCACTCCCTGCTCGGAGCCCTCGACCTGGTGCTCGACGCGGACGCGGACCGCTCGGCTCCGCTGTTGCTCATCGGCGGGGGTGCGCGCGGGACAGCCTGGCAGCAGACGGTACGCCGCCTGTCGGGACGCCCCGTTCAGGTACCCGAGGCCAAGGAACTGGTCGCGCTCGGCGCCGCCGCGCAGGCCGCAGGGGTACTGACCGGCGAGGACCCGGCGGCTGTGGCCAGGCGCTGGGACACTGCGCGCGGACCGGTACTCGAGGCCGTGGAGCGGGACGAGGCGGCGCTCGCACGAATCGCCGGGGTACTCTCCGACGCGGCCCCGCTGCTGGAGCGCGAGCCGGATGCACTGACGAGGCGCGCCGCTGCGGGCACAGGTCACCAGTGACCAGGACAGCCCTGACAGGACAAGCCGGCAAGGACTGACGGAGGCATGATCGCACCGCTGCACGAGGCCCGTCCCAGCAGTCAAGGCCGCCGACTGCCCGACACGCAGCAGGGCATGCGCCGACGCAACCTCTCCCGTGTGATGCACACGATCAACGCCGAGGGGCCGCTGTCCCGTGCCGCTGTCGCCTCACGTATCGGGCTGACCCGGGCTGCCGTCTCCAACCTTGTGGACGAGTTGATCCGCTCCCAGCTCCTCGAGGAGCTGGGGCCCGAGCGGCCGGGCCGGGTGGGGCGCCCCGGCTCGGCGCTGGCCATCAGCGGCCACGGCCCCGCCGGGATCGGCGCGGAAGTGGGCGTCGACCACCTCGCCGTGTGCGCGGTGGATCTGCGCGGCGAGGTGCGGGCACGGGCTGTACGGCACGGCGCGAACCGCGGTCGGCCGCCCGAGCCGGTACTGCGGGAACTGACCGAGCTGGTAGGCCAGGTCGTCGCCGAGGCCGAACGGGAAGGTCTGTGGCCCGTAGGCCTCGCCGTCGCTGTGCCCGGCCTGGTGGGCCGCGACGCCCGGACCGTCGTGCGCGCCCCCAACCTCGACTGGCACGACACGGACCTCGGCGCGCTGCTGCCGGGCGAACTACCACTGACGGTCGACAACGAGGCGAACTTCGGCGGACTCGCCGAGCTCTGGCTCAACGAGGCGGCGCCGCGCGACTTTCTCCATGTCTCCGCGGAGATCGGCATCGGCGGTGCGGTGGTCGTGGACGGTCGCCTGCTGCGCGGTAGACACGGCTTCGCAGGCGAGTTGGGGCATGTACCGGTACGTCCCGCTGGGCCCACGTGTGCGTGCGGCGGCCGGGGCTGTCTCGAGCAGTACGCGGGCGAGGAAGCCGTGCTGCGTGCGGCCGGCCTGGAACCAGGAGCAGACCGCGTCCGACTGCTGTCCCAGCGCGCCGCAGAGGACGACAAGAAGGTACGGCGGGCCCTGCGCGGCGCCGGAACCGCGCTGGGCGTCGCGCTGACCGGCGCAGTCAATCTACTGGACCCCGAGGCCGTGGTGCTGGGCGGGGCCCTGTCCGAGCTCGCGCCCTGGTTGCTGCCGTCACTGGAACGGGAGTTGGCACGGCGCACGGCGGGTCCCGCCTGCGCCGTTTCCGTCTCCCGGCTCGGCTCCGAGGGTCCTTTGCTGGGCGCGGCGCACTCGGTGGTGCGGACGGTGCTCGACGATCCGGCGGCGCTGGGAAGCGGAGCATAGGCCGCAGCTCGGTTTCCCTCGGAGCCCCGGGCTCCTCGGGGGCGCGGTGGCTGCGGTTCCGGACCAGTGCCTCACCATCACCGCCAGTCATACGCGCCTGGCACCACCTCGACCGCAGGACGGGCGAGGCGCAAGCTAGAACAAAGGAAGTGATCTACCGCGAACCCGGCGGAAGGAAGCGAGATGACCGAGCAACCCACCACCGGTCCCCCGCCTTGGCGTCTGGCAGGCGACTGGTTCGATGTATGCAAGTGCGCCATCCCGTGCCCTTGTACGTTCGCACAGGCCCCGACCTACGGCGACTGCGAAGGCGTGCTGGCCTGGCACATAAGGGAAGGCAACTTCAGCGACGTGCGGCTCGACGGCCTCAACGTACTGATGCTCGGCTCCTTCGTGGGCAACCCCTGGATCCGCGACCACACGGACGCCTACGCCGCGGTCTTCTTCGACGAGCGCGCTGACGAACAGCAGCGCGCCGCCCTGCAGGCGATCTTCGGCGGTGAGGCGGGCGGATGGCCCGCCGAGTTCGGCGAGATGTTCGGCCCCGAGATGAGGGGCATGGATTTCGCGTCCATCCGCATCGAGGTCGACGAGAACCTGGCAGCCTGGCGCGCGGAAATCCCCGGAAAGGTGACGGCAACCGCCGAAGCGCTGACCGGCCCGACCACCCCGGAAGGCGCACGGGTCCAGGTGCACAATGCCCCCGGCTCCGAGGTCGGACCCGGCCAGATCGCCACCTGGGGCCGCGCCACCACCGATCGGGCCGACGCCTTCGGTTTCACCTGGGACCGTTCGGGAAAGTCGAGCAAACACTTCCCCTTCGACTGGACCGGCCCGACCTGACCACACACCCCCGGCCGTCGCAGAGGCCGGGGGTGGCAACCACGGGGGACTTGAAGAGAAACCAGCAAGGGACGTGCCTGACGAGACCGCGCAGAGGGGCGCGCGCATGAGCAGAGGTGAAGCACCGCGGCTGCTGGTGACGGTGTTCTCAGCGCCCGCATTGTCACGGTTCATGCCGATAGCCATGGTCGTGGGGACTATGTTCTCGCTCGTCAACCAGGACGCGGTGATCGCGGCCGGGGATGCCATGGCCGCGACACCTGGTTGGCGCGTGATGTTCAACGGTCTGGTGCCGTTCTGTTGTCGAGTGCGGGCTTCTTCAGCTGCCGGCGAGCGACCTGGCGGACGATGACCAGGTGAGTCACATGCCGTCCATCGACGGCATCGAATCCTGCAGCCCCGGCAGCAGCCAGTCTTGGAACGGCGCGAGCACGGCCAGGACGAGGAACGCGACGCCCACGACGCGGGCGAGCAACGGGCCCCGGGACCACAGCTTCTCCACGAAGATCACCACGGCCAGCCCGGCCATCGCCGCCACGTTCATCACACCGAGCGGTATGAGGACGACCATCAGCCCGGCGCAACAGCCGACGCAGTAGGCGCCGTGATGGACGCCCACCCTCAGGTCGCGCGCCGGTGCCCGGAAGCCTGCGTAGCGCATCAAGTGGCTCATGGGGTCACGGCAGTGCCGCAGGCACACGTACTTGAGGGGGCCGAGCTGGTACAGGCCCCCGAGCAGGAACGCGGTGAAGCCGATCCAGCGCCCGGCGGCCGGATGGCCGGCCACCAGGTCGCCGGTTAGCGCCAGAGCCGCGTAGGCGGGCGCTCCGAAGGCGCTCCACACCACCAGGTACCCGCCCACGAACTCGGCCGTACGCGCGGCCCGGGTCCAGCCGGAGGACTGCCTGCCGATGCCCCGCGCCCATGTGATGGCCACCGGCGCCATGGACGGCAGCATCATTGCCGCCATCATCGTCACCCAGAGCAGCAGGAACAGGGGCAGCGCCATCCCCATCGCGCCGGGCTCCACCCCCATGTCCCGGGCCTGCCCGATCGTGAGCGCCCACGCGGGCACTGCGATCAGAACGACGAGAAACCAGGCGGCCGCGAGCTCCCGCTTCGGCAGCAACCCTCCGATGGCTCCGGTCGGCGCGGGCGACCGTGTGGGTGCGAAGACGGAGGTCCGGGTGAAGCGCATCGGCGTGCCCTCCTGCGGATGCGTCCAGCAGACCACGTCTCCACGTACGGCGCGACCTCGCTCGAACTCACGTTGAGCGCGGGGCCTCCGCGGGGGTGCCGCACGGCCAGGCCCGTCTCACCTCGGACCCGACAGGCGACGCCGGAACGCCGACCCATGAACCGGAAGCCGCGGTTACGTGACATCCGCCACATCGACTCCGAGAGCTGAGCGTACTGAATAGTAGATGCCGCTCTGGCGACATATGAGATTTATCCGGCTTGGTGTAGGCGCATATCGCACCAGGCTTGACGGCATACCGCCGACTCGGCACTTTCGCCCGCTCTTCAAAGAAAAAAAGGTTTCTGACGGAGCAACAGGATTTCCACAACTGCTGCATGTGCCGGACCAGCACGCCCCACGCCCTGTTGCAAGGGCGGACCGGGCCTACGAAGCAAGGTAGTAGGAAAGCCCTTTGTGCTCTACGTGAGGCCGTCCTAAGAATGACGACCCGCAGTACGTCTCCGCAGTTCAGGAGCGGAGTCTTCCGGAGCCAGCCGAACAAGGAGCGCTCGGCGATTACCGAGTGAGGTCACGCATGGGGAAGCATCGCAAGAAGAAGCATTACCGGCGAATAGTCATCGCTGCCGTCGCCATGGGCGCCGTTGGCGTACCGTCCGTCGCCATGGCCTGTGCCGACTGGCGGGGCAGCGGAGGAAATCAGTTCTACAGCGCCGAGAAGAAGGCAGCCAGGGGTTGGTGGAACGACACCGACAGGGAAGGCGACCGGGATCGCGACTGGGGTCGCGACTGGGGTCGCGACTCGAAGGGCGACGAGGACAGCACACCCACTTCGGGAGCATCGAAGACTCCGATCGTCTCTGCGAGCACCCCGAAGACCACCGCGCCGAAGCCCACAACCACCGCACCCCCCAGCACACCGAAAACCACCCCGTCCGACCCCGCGCCCACGCCGTCGAGCACCCCGAAAACCACGGCACCCAAGCCCACAACCACCGCACCCCCCAGCACACCGAAAACCACCCCGTCCGACCCCGCGCCCACGCCGTCGAGCACACCGAAAACCACCCCGTCCGACTCCGCGCCCACGCCGTCGAGCACCCCGAAGGCCACCGCCACGGCGTCCGGGGCCACCGCCCGCATCCTGGAACTCGTCAACGCCGAGCGCAAAAAGGCCGGTTGTTCCCCTGTGATCCTGAACGCGACCCTGGCCAAGGCCGCACAGGCACACAGCGAGGACATGGCAGCCCACCAGAACATGTCGCACACCGGGTCCAACGGGTCTTCCCCGGGCGACCGGATCACGCGCGCCGGCTACGGCTGGAGCACCTACGGCGAGAACGTCGCCTACGGCTACGCCACGCCCGAACGGGTCATGACAGGCTGGATGTCCAGCCCCGGACACAAGGCCAACATCCTCAACTGTGCGTTCAAGGAGATCGGCATCGGTCTCGCACAGCCCAACAACTACTGGACCCAGGACTTCGGAACTGCCCGCTAAGCGGCAGCAGAGCAACGGGCTCTCGGCGTAAGCGTCTCTGATCAGCTTAGCGATCCCGTGTCAGACATTGTGTTTGACGCGGGTCCGCCCACTGTCGAGGGGCAGCGCGAGCGTGTAGGTGGAAGCCCGCGCCCAGTGCTGCTCCTCGCGGCTTGTGCCGGTTGGTGGGTGTGCTGTTCGTCGTCACGCCCTGGTGCAGGCGAGCTGCGCGGGGCAGCCGGTGCCGGTCCGTTGGTGCGTGTCCCTCCGGACGCTTGCCCGCCGGGCCCGAGGGGCCGGTGGGGGGAGGGTGCCCTGCGTCGTCCTCCACGCACGCGCGGGCAGTGGCTGAGAGCAGCTCGGGTCGGTAGTCAGCGTGCTCCGACTCCGGCACTGGTCCGGTGCTGACTTTGGACTGCCGACCAGGTGGCACCGTTCGTCCTGGCTTCCTCCGCTGGGGCAGGGTAGGTCGGGTACTCCACTCCGGAGACGTACTGGACGACGCGGATGACCTGGCAGGAGTAGCCGAACTCGTTGTCGTACCAGAGGTAGAGGATCGCGTTGTCGCCCTCGACCTTGGTGGCGCCGGCATCGAGGATCGAGGCGTGCCGCGAGCCGATGAAGTCGCTGGACACCGCGTCGGGGGCGCTGATGAAGTCGATCTGACGCTTGAGCGGCGAGGTCAGTGACACGTCGCGGATGTGGTCGAGGACCTCTTCGCGGCTGGTCTCGCGCGCCAGCTTGAGGTTGAGGATCGCGATCGAGACGTCCGGCACCGGGACGCGGATCGAGCTGCCGGTGATCCTTGCCTTGAGGTCGGGCAGCGCCTTGGCCACGGCGGAGGCGGCACCGGTCTCGGTTATGACCATGTTCAGCGGCGCCGAGCGTCCGCGGCGGTCGGAGCTGTGGTAGTTGTCCAGCAGGTTCTGGTCGTTGGTGAACGAGTGGACGGTCTCCACGTGGCCGTGCAGGACGCCGTACTCGTCCGCCATCGCCTTCAGCGGCGGGACGATCGCGTTGGTGGTGCAGGAGGCACAGGAAATGATCTGCTCGTCCGGCTTGATCATGTCGTGGTTGACGCCATGGACGACGTTGGGGACGTCGCCCTTGCCGGGTGCGGTCAGGACGACCTTGGCGATGCCGGGGCGGAGGTGCTTCGACAGGCCCTCGCGGTCGCGCCAGCGGCCGGTGTTGTCGATGAGGATGGCGTCCTTGATGCCGTACGCCGTGTAGTCCACCGACGTCGGGTCGTCGGAGTAGATCACCTTGATCTCGTGACCGTTGGCGATGATCTTGTCGTTCGCCTCGTCGGTGGTGATCGTGCCCTGGAACTGGCCGTGGATGGAGTCACGGCGCAGCAACGAGGCGCGCTTGACGATGTCCTGGCCGGCGCCCCTGCGGACGACGATGGCGCGCAGCCGCAGGCCGTTACCGGAGCCGCCCTTCTCGATGAGCAGGCGGGCGAGGAGGCGGCCGATGCGGCCGAACCCGTAGAGGACGATGTCGCGCGGCTCGCGGCGCTCGACCTTGTGGGCACCCGTGGCGCCGACGACGGCTCCGGCGGTGAACTCCTCCACCGAGAGGCCGCGGCCGTCGGTCTTGTACGTCGCGGCGAGCATGCCGATGTCGATCTGGGAGGGGCCGAGATCGAGTGTGGTGAGAGCCTGCAGGAACGGCAGCGTCTCGGTGACCGAGAGTTCCTCGCCGGCGATCTGCCGGGCGAATCGGTGGGTCTTGAGGATGCTGACCACCGACTTGTTCACCAGGGAGCGACTGTGAAGCAGGACTGTGACGTCACGCTCCCGGTGCAGCTTCCCGATCACCGGAATCATCGACTCCGCGATCTCCTCGCGGTTCTTCCAGTCGGTGAACGAGTCCTCGTTGACAGTCACAGTTTTCTCTTTCGAGCTAGGCGGCGCTCACATGCTAACCCCACGCTTATTTGACCACTCAACGGGGCCGCCTCAGAGGCTGTCGGGCCGCCTTCGATCAGAAAGCGGGCGGGGCCTGGTGCGTGCGATTCCAAGGCGGAGGAAGGAGTCGACGCGGAGCGTGCGACTGACGACAACAACGCTGCATGGGTGCGTGCCAGGGCACGACCGCCCAATCAGAGGTAGCCCCGACAGCGTCTGAGCGGGATGCCGCGCTCGGGCCCGACGGTCGCACCAGGACAGGGAATTGACTACCGCCCCTGGGGCGGACGGCTGCCCAAGTGACCAACTCCCTGTACTGCCGACCGCATACCAACTTCCACTTCCGGCTTCCGACTTTCGACTACAACGGACATCTGCCAACTGCCAACCCTGGTCACGTCGGTGGTTCATCGTGATCAGGGTGGAGGAGGCAGGAAGCGACGACCACAAAGGGCCACAAGGACTGAACGCCTGTCACAAACCGTTCAGCGACACCGGCGGCACCGTGACGATTCACTTCAACCAGGAACCATGCTGCGCCGACGCCCATCAGAGCGGTCACCAGGATCGAGGGCGCGGGCCGAAGTCCCCATGGGGCGGCACCGCTGCGATCGGCAGCCAGGACCGGCCACACCGCGAGGAGAGTGAATCCGACCGCGACAGCCGAACCATGGCGCAGGGAGCCCCCGCTGCTCGGCACCGGGAGCAGTCCCACCATCAACGCCGCCACTCCGCCGCCCCCCAGAGCCACACGTCCGGCGAGTGCGGCAGCGCGCAGCCCCCAGGCGGTAAGCAGGTGACAGGCGCCGAGGGCAAGCAGCGCTCCGGTCATCACCCAGAACCCCGCAGACCCGTCGGCCGCCAGAACACTGATCGTCTGACTGGCAGGGTCGTAGGCCGGTCCCTCGAGTAACGCCGCGATCACCCAGCCTCCGACCAACAGGACGGGCGCACACCCCGAAGAGAGCAAGGCCCATCTAGGTACAAGTCGCATCAGACCACCGTAAAACGCTCAATCGCTCTTCCCTCGCGCACACGCAGGCGGGTGGAATCCGAGCGGGCTTGTGCCGACCGGGAGCCGAACCGCCGTCGTCCAGGATGGCCAAGCCGTAGGGCCCGCCTGGTACGGGGCTCACGCGGCCGACCGACCGTCGCGAGGGCGCACGCGCCGACATCGTCACAGCTCCCGGAAACATCCGACTGCTATCGTTAGCACAAAGAGTCCGCGGCAGGACGGAGGATCCGGTGGAACTGCGCTGGCTGGAATCGTTCGTCACCGTCTCGGAGGAACTGCACTTCGCGAGGGCGGCTGACCGTCTGCATCTGGCTCCGTCAGCGCTAAGCGCCCAGGTCAGGGCGCTGGAGTCTCATCTGGGGGTGCGACTGATCGACCGCGGGCGGCGGTCCCGCCCGGCGCTGACCAGTGCGGGTGAGCTGTTTCTCGCGGAGGCGAAACGCACGCTCGACCAGGCCGCCCGTGCCGTGGCGGTGGGCCGGCGGGCCGGCCGCGGGGAGCTGGGTGACGCCGAGATCGCGTACGTGGCCTCGGCGGCCTTCTCGGGTGTGCTGACCAGCACCCTGCTGAGCTGTTCCGCGCCCGGCACCGAGCTGACGGTGAAGGTCCGCGAGCTGGAGACCCCGGCGCAGCTCGAGGCCCTGACCGGCGGGGACATCGACATCGGTTTCCTGCGCTGGCGGCCCGAGTACCCGCCCGGGATCACAGCCACCTGTCTGCTCACCGAAGAGGTCGTCCTGGCGTTGCCGGAGGGCGGCCCGCTGGCCGCGTACGAGTCGGTCCCGGCCGCCGCGCTGCGGCACGAGCCTTTCGTGGCCCCTTACTTCGACGAGGAGTACGGCTGCCGCGACCAGATCCTCGATGTAGGGGTTCATGGCGGATTCACCCCTGAAGTCGCCCCTCCTGTACGGGACTACATTGCGGCGCTGACCCTTGTCGGCGGCGGTCTTGGGACCGCCCTGGTACCCGGTTCGCTGCGCCGCGTCCAGATCCCGGGAGTCACCTACCGTCCGCTGGCGGACGTACGGTTGACCACCCGGCTGGTCGGCGCGTACCGCAGGGGCGAGACCTCGCCCGCGGTACGCGGCGTGATCCGCCGCCTGCGGGAGGCGGCGGCCGCCTCGGACACGCGAGCCGCCGTCGGTTGAAAGGCGCGGCGCCCGGTCAGCGCCTGGCCGACGACCAGCCAGCTGGGCTCCGTCGACGCCTTCAGCCATGACGGCGGCGGCTCCATCACGCCGGTCGCCCGGGAGCCCGGCGTGGCTACCGTGAGCGTAGGCAACCATTCCAGCGGCGGCGCCGAGCGCCCGGCGCCCAGGGGATCGGCGTGTTCTCAGGGCGGCCTTGATGCGCTCGCCCGGCCGTGCGGCAGCGCACACGACCCACAGCTCACCAGCTCACCAGCTCACCAGCTCACCAGCTCACCAGCTCACGGTCTGAGGTTGCTGACGAGGTCCGCTGTCGCCGACAGACCGTTGTGGATGGTTGGGGCCATGCTCGTACTGGCGAGATAGAAACCGAGCATGATGCAGACCAGGGCATGTGGGATCTTCAGTGCGCCGGTGCGCATGAAGACCACCGCCAGGATCAGGAGCAGCAGTACCACAGAGATGGAAATAGCCATCGTCAACCTCCT
>CAMLJW010000131.1 GCA_946480485.1 uncultured Streptomyces sp.
CCGGCGGGGCGACCGGGGGCTGCGTGGTGGGCTGGGGCGGGGCGACGGGGGCCTGGGCGGGAGCCGGGGTCGGGGCCGGCTCCTCCACCGTGACGCCGAAGTCCGTGGCGATGCCCGCCAGGCCGTTCACGTACCCCTGGCCGACGGCGCGCGCCTTCCAGGCGCCGTTGCGCAGATAGACCTCCACGATCACCAGTGCCGTCTCCGCGCCCAGCTGCGGGGGTGTGAAGGTGGCCAGTACGGAGTTGTCGTCCGCGTTGCGGATCGTGGCGGTGGGTTCGATGCCCCGGAAGGTCTGGCCCGCCGCGTCCGGGCTTGCCGTGACGACGATCTTTTCGATGCCCGGGGGGACGGTGGCCGTGTCGACCGTGATCGCGTCCGGGGCCGTGCCGCCGCCCGAGCGGTACGTCACCCCCGGGCCGCTCGGCTGGTTGTAGAAGATGAAGTCGTCGTCGGAGCGCACCTTGCCGTCGGCGGTGAGCAGCAGGCCCGATACGTCGAGCCGCACCGGGGCGGTGACGTCCACCGTCACGCGGGCGACGGGGAGAGGGATGTTCGAGCCGGGGGTCATAGCTGTCATGCCTGGGGTAACGAGCGGGCCCGCTTTACCGTTCCCTTACCCGGCGGCCAATCGGGTTCGCTCCCGCCGCCCTGCGGGCGGCAGCGTCATCATCGCCGAGACGGTGTTCCCGCTGCCGCTGTCGATGGCCCTGATCAGCGGCTTCGTCCGGAACGTCCCCTACTCCCCTCCAGTCGCGTCCACGACCGAGGTGGGGCTTACCGGATACGCGGCCAGCACCCGGTCGTACTCCTCCCGCGTCACCGGTATGACGGTGCCGTGCCGCGGGCTCGCGGGAAGCTGGTAGTCCTTCGACATCGTCCACTGGCCCGAGTCGAGGTCGGTCGTCTCGAAGGGGACGTAGCCGCGGCCGCCGTACTCGTCGATGAACAGGTACCACTTGTCCTCGGTGTTCGACTTGAACACCGTCGGGCCCTCACCGCGGTCGATCGAGCCGCTGCCGATGCAGTCGGACACGAAGTCGTACGACGTGTCGGTGAGCGAGGTCGACTTCTCACCGGCGACCAACTTCGAGCAGCGGCCGCCGGAGCTGGGGTCCCGCTCGTCCTTGGTGTAGCGGTAGTAGGTCCCCTTGTGCTTCACGACCGTCGAGTCGATGACCGAGTAGCCCGGGTCGTTCCAGACCTTGGGCTCGCTGAAGGTGCGGAAGTCCTTCGTGGTCGCGTACATCATCTTGTTGTACGTCGAGCCCGTGTGGTCCGGGTCGTCGTCGGCGTACAGCTTGGAGGCCCAGAAGACGACGAACTCGCCGAGCGTGTCGTCCCGGTATGCCTCGGGCGCCCAGGTGTTGCCCGCGGTGTCGGGGGAGACCCTCACCAGGCGCTGGTCGGTCCAGGTCACGAGATCCGTGGACTCCCAGACCATGATGGACTTGCTGCCGTGGCGCTGGACCTCGTCCCAGCTGCCGCTGGAGTTCTGGTACATCTTGAGGTCGGTCGCGATCATGTAGAACTTGTCGCCCTCGGGGGAGCGGATCACAAACGGATCGCGCAGGCCCTTCTCACCGAGCGTGGAGGTGAGGACCGGCTTCCCGGCGTTCACCTCCCGCCAGTGCAGCGGGTCGTTGCCGCGGCTGAGGGCGTAGCGGATCTGCTCGCCGTCGGCGGTGCCCTCGCCGGTGAAGTACGCGAAAAGATACCCGGCGTACTTCGGCTCGGCCTTCTGTGCGGATAGGTCCACGGGTTGTGCTCCGGACTGTGCGGGACTGGGCGGGACTGGACGGGGCTGCCAACAGGCTCAGGACAACGGCGATCAGCGTTGACAGCGACATCAGGAGCGTGCGGGCGATGCGGGGCGCATGACACATCCTGTGGGAGTCTGATGGATTCTGTTGGAGGTTAGCAGCTTGGCAATGTCACCAGTGGGGTCAGAGGCGTCATCGGTGCCGCTGCGATGGAGGTGAGCGAAAGTTTCGATTTCGCGTAACCCGGAACGGCGGCGGCCGTCGCGGGCTGCGGACCATTTCCTCCGCCATGGCGGCGAGCAGGGAGGGGAAGCGGCCCGGCCCGCCTCGTGTCCCCGGTTCCCAGGAGAGGAACGTCCCGTGCGTCAGAGCGCTGGACGCCACGCGGATCTTTGACCGGCGGGCGTCGAAGCCGTTCCGGTCGGCCGGATCCTCGGCCGTGAACGCGGCCATCCGGAGAGCTTCCGGGTGGTTCAGCCGGCGGAAGAACACCGGCAGATCACTGTCGTGGACCTCTCGCAGGACCCGTCCATGTCAGAGCCTTCGCGTCACGAGCGTCAGCCGGTCGCGCGCATCGAACAGCGCGCCCTTCACCAGCTGCTCGTGCCCGGGCGTCAGCCGTGCCACCGGCACCGAGCAGCTGATCGCGTCCCGCGCCGGGGTGCGGTACGCAATGGCGACCCCGAAGCAGCGCAGCCCCAGCGTGTTCTCCTCGCGGTCTACCGCGAAGCCCTGCTCCCGCACCTGGTGCAGTTCCCCGATCAGCTCTTCCCGGTCCGTGGTCGTGTGCTCGGTCAGAGCCGGGAGGGTCTCGGGCAGCAGCTTCCGTACCTGCTCGTCCGTGTGAGTGGCCAGCAGCGCCTTGCCGAGTGAGGTCGAATGGGCGGGCAGGCGACGGCCCACGCGGGTGAAAGGGCGGAGGTAGTGCTGGGACTGGCGGGTGGCGAGGTACACGACGTTCGTGCCGTCGAGGCGCGCCAGGTGGATCGTCTCCGTAGTGTCGTCCGACAGCCGGTCGAGGGTCGGCCGGGCCGCGGCCACCACCTCGTCGCCGTCGATGTACGACGTACCGACGAGCAGCGCGCGCACTCCGATGCCGTACCGGGTCCCCGTCGCGTCCGTCTCGACCCAGCCGAGCTCGACGAGCGTACGAAGCAGCATGTAAAGGCTGGATTTTGGGTACCCTACGGCCTCCTGAACGGCGGCCAAGGAGTGCATTCCGGGTCGCCCGGCGAAGTACTCGAGCAGTTCCACGGTCCGCACCGCGGACTTGACCTGCGCCCCGCCGCCTGTCTCGCCTGCCGACATCGCCTTGACCCCTTCGTTCGACGGGAAATAGTCTCCGAAGGCATATTCACCACCAGAGACAGCGTTCAGCATATCGAACGCCCTGGTGGGTGACACAAGAACTGCGGCATCACATCTGGAGGGACCCGCGGTGGCAGCAACACCAGTCTGGAGTGTCGACCCCCGAACCGGGAAGCAGCGCGAACAGGTCGCGGTGGAGGCAACGGCCCAGGAGTTGGACGCGGCTGTCCGCGCCGCCCACGCCGCGCGGGGAGCCCTCGCCGACCGTACGGTCCGTTCGGCCTTCCTGCGCACCGCCGCGGACCAGCTCGAAGGCGCCAGGGTCCACCTCGTCGAGGCCGCGGACGCGGAGTCCGCGCTCGGCCCGGTCCGGCTCACCGGCGAGCTCGCCCGCACCTGCTACCAGCTGCGGGCCTTCGCGGACATCGTCGACGAGGGCGCGTTCCTCGACGTCGTGATCAACCACCCCGACGACACGGCGACCCCGCCGATCCCGGACCTGCGCCGCTACAAGGTGCCGCTGGGCGTCGTCGCCGTCTACTCGGCGTCGAACTTCCCCTTCGCGTTCTCGGTCGCCGGCGGCGACACGGCGAGCGCCCTCGCGGCCGGCTGCCCGGTCGTCGTCAAGGCACACCCGGACCACCCGGCGCTCTCCGAGCTGGTCGCGGCGACGCTGCGCCGGGCCGCCGAGCAGCACGACATCCCCACGGGTGTGGTCGGCCTCGTCCACGGCTTCGAGGCGGGCGTCGGGCTGGTCAGGCATCCGCTGGTCTCGGCGGCCGGCTTCACCGGTTCCGTACGCGGCGGCCGTGCCCTCTTCGACGCGGCGGCCGCCCGCCCCGTGCCGATCCCCTTCCACGGCGAGCTCGGCTCCCTGAACCCCGTCGTCATCACCGAGGCCGCGGCCAACGAGCGCGCCGAGGAGATCGGTACCGGGCTCGCGGGCTCCATGACGCTGGGCGTCGGCCAGTTCTGCGTGAAGCCGGGTCTCGTCCTCGCGCCGACAGGCGCAGCGGGCGACCGGTTGCTGAAGGCGCTCACCGAGACCGTCAGCAACACCGACGCCGGAGTCCTGCTCGACCACCGCATGCGCGACAACTTCATCGCGGGCATCACCGAGCGCACCCAACTGCCGGACGTCGACACCCCGGTGACCCCGGGCGCGGGCAGCGAGCACACCGTGAGCCCCGGCTTCCTGACGGTGCCGGCTCAGAAGCTCGCGGCCGAGGGCACGTACGACCTCCTGCTGGAGGAGTGCTTCGGTCCGTTCACGGTGGTGGCGCGCTACGAGGACGAGGCGGAGGCCGGCGCCGTCCTCTCGCGTCTGCCCGGCAACCTCACCGCGACCGTGCACCTGTCCACCGGGGAGGCGGCGGGCGAGGGCCGCGGCGCGGAGATCATCGCCGAACTCACCCCGCTGGCGGGCCGCGTACTCGTCAACGGCTGGCCGACCGGTGTCGCCGTCGCGCCCGCCCAGCACCACGGCGGCCCGTACCCGGCGACGACCTCGACGTCCACGTCCGTGGGCGGCACGGCCATCGAGCGGTGGCTGCGCCCGGTCGCGTACCAGAACACCCCCGAGGCGCTGCTGCCGGTGGAGCTCCGCGACGACAATCCGGCGAAGTTGCCGCGTCGTTTCAACGGCCGACTCGAGCGGTAGCGCTCCAGGTTGCCCATTGGGGGTGCGGGGGGCCCTCGGGTCGTTTGTCGGCTGCGGTCTTTCTGTGGCTGGGCGCGCGGTTCCCCGCGCCTCTCACGGGGCGCGGGGCGGTGCCCTCAGGGTGCGGGAGTGGATCTGGGACACTCACCGGATGGACATGGAAATTTCCCAACTCCCCTTCCCGCTGCGCACGTACGGACCCGAGGGGAACTGGTCGTACGAGGACGGGGTGCTCACCGGCTCGGCCGGGGCGCGGCAGGACCGCTTTGTGCCGCCCACCGGCGAGGCCCTGGACCCCTCGTCCGACGCGCCCCGGCTGCTCGGGGCGCCGGAAGGGGACTTCCAGCTGATCGCCCGCGTCACCGTCGGCTTCGCCGCGGGCTTCGACGCGGGAGTGCTGTACGTACACGTCGGCGAGCGGGCCTGGGCCAAGCTCTGCCTGGAGTACTCCCCGGACGTGCCCACCGTCTGCACGGTTGTCACCCGCGGCCACTCCGACGACGCCAACTCCTTTCCCGTGGAGGGAAGTTCGGTCTGGCTCCGAGTCAGCCGCACCGGCCGCGCCTTCGCCTTCCACGCCTCCAAGGACGGCAGACGCTGGACCTTCATCCGCCTCTTCACCCTGGGTGACGAGAAGGAGTCCGGTGCGGCCCTCGTCGGCTTCATGGCCCAGTCCCCGATGGGAGAGGGGTGCGTCGTCACGTACGACGACATCGAGTTCCGCCCGGACTGGCCGGCGGATCTGAGGGACGGCAGCTGATCCCTGACCGTCGGTTCCGTCCGCGGTTCCGTTCCGCGCACATGGTCAGACCTTCCGTCGAGCAGCTGCGGCCGGCGTCAGCTGCGGCCGGCGTCCGCCGCGCCGTCGTATCGACGGCGTCACGGGAGCCTAATTGCGAAATTCGATCAGGCTATTTCTGCTCCGTTTTTAGTGCAGCTTCCCGTTTTCTTCTGCCCGCTTTCCTTGACCTTAAACACCAAGATTTCGTGAACAGCGACCTCGTAATTCGGGTGGGTCGCGTGGCGATTACGTTGCTGTGACGCAACGCACATCAGGGCTGTTTCATCCGGCATTTTCTGGATAAATCGGCACGTCTTGCAGCGCTCCGTGCACTCACTCGCGGTCGCCCGATAACACACCAGGCCCGCTTAAGTAACCGCACTCGACGATGCAATTTTGACTTTCTCTCGGTAAATTTAATCCGCATGACCGCCGCACAAGCAGACCTGCAAGGGGAATTCTTGGAAATGCCGGAGGGCGTGCGGATCGACCGTCCGGAGGTGGCGGACGGGGCCGCGCTCTGGCGTATCGCCAAGGACTCCCGAACCCTCGACCTGAACTCCTCCTACAGCTATCTGCTGTGGTGCCGTGACTTCGCCGGTACCTCGGTGGTGGCGCGCGACGGGGAGGGGCAGCCGGTCGGTTTCGTCACCGGGTACGTCCGACCCGAGCAGCCCCGCACCCTTCTCGTGTGGCAGGTGGCCGTCGACACCGCGTACCGGGGCCGCGGGCTCGCCGCCGCCCTGCTGGACGGACTCACCGCGCGCGTCGCGAGCGACCGCCCACTCGCCGCCGTCGAGACCACGATCACTCCGGACAACACCGCCTCCGAGCGCCTGTTCACCTCGTACGCCGAACGTCACAGAGCGACCGTCGAGCGCGAGGTCCTGTTCGACACGGGGCTGTTCCCCGACGGTCCGCACGCACCCGAGGTGCTGTACCGCATAGGCCCCCTGGCCTTCCACCCGAGCCACCTGAGCCGATCGAGCCACCCGAGCCGATCGAGCCGACTGACCTGACGAGCCGACTGACCTGACGATCCGACTGACCGGACGAGCTGACCAAGCCGGCCGACCGGATGTCGTCGTCCGGTCACCCCGACGCCTTTACCCCACATCTCCCAGGAGGAGATTCGCCGTGACCATCACCCAGCCCGACCTGAGCGTCTTCGAGACCCTGGAGTCGGAGGTGCGCAGCTACTGCCGCAGCTGGCCCACCGTCTTCGACCGCGCGCACGGCAGCACCATGTACGACGAGGACGGCCACGCGTACCTGGACTTCTTCGCCGGTGCCGGGTCTCTCAACTACGGCCACAGCAACGCCGTACTCAAACGAGCCCTCATCGACTACCTGGAGCGTGACGGCGTCACGCACGGTCTCGACATGTCGACGACCGCGAAGCGCGGCTTCCTGGAGTCCTTCCAGAACCTGATCCTGCGCCCGCGCGACCTGCCTTACAAGGTCATGTTCCCCGGCCCGACGGGCACCAACGCCGTCGAGTCCGCGCTGAAACTGGCGCGCAAAGTGAAGGGCCGGGAGGCCATCGTGTCCTTCACGAACGCTTTCCACGGCATGTCGCTGGGCTCGCTCGCCGTCACCGGCAACGCCTTCAAACGCGCCGGCGCCGGCATCCCGCTCGTCCATGGCACGCCCATGCCGTTCGACAACTACTTCGACGGCAAGGTCCCGGACTTCCTCTGGTTCGAGCGACTCCTCGAGGATCAGGGTTCCGGCCTCAACAAGCCCGCCGCCGTGATCGTCGAGACCGTGCAGGGCGAGGGCGGCATCAACGTCGCGCGCCCCGAGTGGCTGCGTGCCCTCGCGGACCTGTGCGAGCGCCAGGACATGCTGCTCATCGTCGACGACATCCAGATGGGCTGCGGCCGTACCGGCGCCTTCTTCTCCTTCGAGGAGGCGGGCATCACGCCGGACATCGTGACCGTCTCCAAGTCCATCAGCGGCTACGGACTTCCCATGTCGCTGTGCCTGTTCAAGCCCGAGCTGGATATCTGGGAGCCGGGCGAGCACAACGGCACGTTCCGCGGCAACAACCCGGCGTTCGTCACGGCCGCCGCGGCGCTGGAGGCGTACTGGTCCGACGGGTCCGCGATGGAGAAGCAGACCAGGGCCCGCGGCGAGCAGATCGAGCAGGCGCTGATCTCGGTCTGTGAGGAGAACGTCGCCGACATCAAGGAGTACCGGGGCCGCGGCCTGGTCTGGGGCGTCGAGTTCCGCGACAAGGAGCGCGCGGGCCGCGTGGCCGAGCGGGCCTTCGAACTCGGCCTGCTCATCGAGACGTCGGGCCCGGAGAGCGAGGTCGTGAAACTCCTCCCGGCGCTCACCATCACGCCCGACGAACTGGACGAGGGGCTGCGCACCCTCGCCCGCGCCGTACGAGAGACCGCCTGAAAGCAGGCCTGAAAAGCAGGCCTGCACGGCAGGAGAGACCTGCACGGTAGGAGAGAGAGGTACCGCGTCACCGTGATAGTCCGTTCGTTCAAGGACCTCGAAGGCACCGACCGGCACGTCAAGTCCGCGTCGGGCACCTGGGAGAGCAAACGCATCGTCCTCGCCAAGGAGAAGGTCGGCTTCTCCCTGCACGAGACGATCCTGTACGCCGGTACGGAGACGTCGATGTGGTACGCCAACCACATCGAGGCCGTCGTCTGCGTCGAGGGCGAGGCCGAGCTCACCAACGACGAGACCGGGGAGAAGTTCAGCATCACCCCCGGCACCATGTACCTCCTCGACGGGCACGAGAAGCACACGATGAAGATCAAGGAGGACTTCCGCTGCCTCTGCGTCTTCAATCCGCCGGTGACCGGGCGGGAGGACCATGATGAGAACGGTGTCTATCCGCTGCTGACCGAGGAGGTCTGAGACCCATGACCACGCTCACCGATCTGTATCCGAGCCGTGGCGCTGCCGAGGTATCCGTACCTCGCCAGGACCCCGTCGTGTGGAGCGCGCCGGGCGAGCCGGGCCCGATCGCGCCGGCCGGCCTCCAGACGTACGAGCGCGACGGCTTCCTCGCCATCGAGCAGCTCATCGACGACGACGAAGTCGCCGTTTACCACTCCGAGCTGGAGCGCCTGGTGGGCGACCCGGCGATTCGTGCCGACGAGCGCTCGATCGTGGAGCCGAAGTCGCAGGAGATCCGTTCGGTCTTCGAGGTCCACAGGATCAGCGAGATCTTCGCCCGGCTCGTGCGCGACGAGCGCGTGGTGGGCCGGGCGCGGCAGATCCTCGGCTCGGACGTGTACGTCCACCAATCGCGGATCAACGTCAAGCCGGGCTTCGGAGCGAGCGGCTTCTACTGGCACTCGGACTTCGAGACCTGGCACGCCGAGGACGGCCTGCCGAACATGCGCACCGTGTCCGTCTCGATCGCGCTGACCGAGAACTACGACACCAACGGCGGCCTCATGATCATGCCGGGGTCGCACAAGACGTTCCTCGGCTGTGCGGGGGCCACGCCGAAGGACAACTACAAGAAGTCGCTGCAGATGCAGGACGCGGGTACGCCCTCGCAGGAGGCGCTCACCAGGTTCGCGCAGGTGCACGGCATCAAGCTCTTCACGGGGCGGGCCGGTTCGGCGACCTGGTTCGACTGCAACTGCATGCACGGGTCGGGTGACAACATCACCCCGTTCCCGCGGTCGAACGTCTTCATCGTGTTCAACAGCGTGGAGAACGCGGCGGTGGAGCCGTTCGCGGCACCGGTGCGCCGGCCCGACTTCATCGGGGCCCGGGACTTCACACCGGTCAGGTGAGCCGTGCCCGACCGGGGGTCCGGGTGGTGTCCCCCGGGGAACGCGGCATGGGGCCCGGGACTTCACACGGGACTTGGCGCCGGTGAAGTGACGTACGGCTGATGGGGCGGCACCCTCGCTGAGAGTGCCGCCCCTTGTGCGCCTACAGCCGGGAAAGCGCCGCCCACCGCTCCGGTACGCCGAGGCTCCCCGGAGGGCCGAGGTTCAGCCGGACAGGACGTCGAGGAGCCGGTCCACGTCCGCGGGTGTGTTGTAGAGGTGGAAGGCGGCCCTCAGGTTGCCCGCGCGGTCGGACACCTCGATCCCGGCGCGGCTCAGCTCCGGCTGCCGGTGGCCGAGTCCGGGCACCGACACGATGGGCGAGCCCGGCGCGGGCACCGGCGCCACGCCGAGGGAGGCGAGTCCCGTGCGGAAGCGGTCGGCGAGCGCCAGGTCATGGGCCCCTACGGTCTCGACGCCGATCTCCTCGATCAGGGCGAGGGAATGCCGGGCGCCCGCGTACGAGAAGAGACTCGGGCTCTCGTCGAAGCGCCGTGCGGAGTGGGCGAGCTCCTCGACCGGGCCGTAGCAGGAGTCCCGGGGGTGTTCACCCGCGACCCAGCCCGCGAAGAGCGGGGTGAGCCCGCCGAGGTCCTCCGGGACGACGAGGAAGGCCACGCCGCGCGGGCAGACGAGCCACTTGAAGGCGACGGAGGTCGTGTAGTCGTACGCGTCGGCCTCGAACGGCAGCCAGCCGGCGGCCTGGGACACGTCGATGTACGTACGGGCGCCGTGTGCCCGCGCGGCCTCGCGGATCGCGGCCAGGTCGGCGACCCGCCCGTCGGCGGACTGCGCGGCGCTGACCGCGACGAGTGCCGTGCCGGGCCGCACCGACTCGGCGACTCTCTCCAGGGGGACGGTGCGCACCTTGAGGTCCCTGCGGACATGGAAGGGGTTCACGGTGGAGCTGAAGTCGGCCTCGGCGGTGAGGACTTCGGCGCCCTCCGGCAGCGAGGCCGCGATCAGCCCGGTGTAGACGGCGACCGAGGCCCCGGCCGCGACGCGGTGCGCCGGGACGCCCATCAGCCGCGCGAAGGAGGCCCGGGCCGCCTCCACATCCGCCGACATGTCGGCGGGCTGTCCACCGGCCACGGAGCCCACGGCGCTGCGCATGGCGTCGACCGCCCGGCCCGGGAGGACCCCGGTACTCGCGGTGTTCAGATAGACGGTCTTCGGGGCGAACTCGGCGCGGATGAGAGTCTCCAGATTCTCCATGGGTCCACTCTGCGGCCCGATGAAGTCTCCGTCCATCGCGCATGCTTACGCGGATTCCCCCAAGGCACCCTTCTATCCGTGAGAGAAGGACATGCTCAGGGCGCGTACCGAGTCGTAGTCGACCGGCGCGTCCTCGCCCTCTACGGCTCACATGATCAACCGCGCATCCGAGGCGGACGCCGGGACCCTGGCCTGCCGCCACCACGTGAAAGACCGGCTCGACACCGGAGCCCGCTGGGGCATGTCCGGCGCCGTGGGTGCTGTGCGGGACTTCCGAAACACCCCCCTGAGCGGGCCCGCATTCCGCCCGAGGTACGTACTTCTCCCCACGGCCGGACCGGCGAAGCCCGGCACTCGAGCAACCTGCCGTTACCGATAGGTAGGGACATTTGCCTCTAGCGGTCGTTCGGGATTTCTCAAGAGACTCGCTACTCAGCGCTGGGGACGCCGGCGCTGAAGGTCTGCCACGTGCGACTCGTACACGAGTCGTTTCGAGAAGGAGTCATCGCCACCCACGCGAGGCTCACCCGATGGTGCGGTGACGCAGACCAAGCGGTCATGGCCGCAACCGGACACAGCGGCGCCGAGACGGGCTTCACCAAAGCCTTCGGATGGCGAGGCGCGCCGACCCCAAGAGCCACCCCCCACCAAAGGCACACCCTCTATGCATGGACGTACCTGTCGCGGGCGCCGGACGGCGGTCGTCGGCGCCGTGGTCGGCGCGCTGACCCTGCTGGCTGTCGCCGCTGCCGGCAACGCAGTCGACACGACCCCCTCTGCCACCGTCCCCAAAACCCCCACCACCGCGGTCGCCGACGCGGCCATTCCGCCGGCGCTGCTGCAACGGCGAAACGAGGTGTTCGACCGCATCTCCCGGCTCGGCACCACCCTGGGGAAGCGCGCCGACTTTGACTTCTCGGTCGGCGTGAACCCGGACACGAACACCCTGGTGGTGGATGTGTTCGGCGAAAAAGGCGTGAAGCTGCCGGACTTGGGTGCCGCCTTGAAGGTGGAAAACCACGTAGGCGGCCACATCAGTGAGAGTGCAGGCATCTCCGGCGGCGCACCTATCGAACGTGAACTCGACCGAGGCGTGTATGGGTGCACCATGGGCTTTGCGGTACGCATCAAAAAAAGCCG
>CAMLJW010000132.1 GCA_946480485.1 uncultured Streptomyces sp.
AATGATCACGGGCCATCACTCCGATGTGGACCGACGTGCGCGCGCCTTGCAGTGCCTCCAGAGCAATGCCGGAGTCTTCGATGCACCGCCACGACTCCTCCAGCAGCAGCCGCTGCTGCGGATCCATGAGCTTGGCCACTCTCGGAGGCACCTTGAAGAAGCGATGGTCGAAACAGTGGGCGTCGTCGATCTGGCCGCACCACTTGCTGATGGTCTTGCCCGGCTCCGCGATGTCCGGCGAATACAGCTCCTCCACGTCCCACCGGTCGGCAGTCACCTCGCGGATCGAACTGGTCCCCTGCCGCACATTGGCCGAGAACTCGCGATGATCCCGCGCTCCTGGCAGCCTGCACCCAATACCCACAACCGCCACGCGGTGCCGAGGATCCATGCTGTCACCGCTCATCGTGCCGTCCCCATCGGAACGAGCTGCGCCGTCCGGTGCCGGAGGAACGTCACGGCCTCTCCCATCAGACGCACCCCGATCTCGTCGACATGGCGGTCCCGCCAGCCCTCCCAGGGGGTCGACCGTGCCCACTGGTTGAAGGCTCCGAGCGACGGTCCGCAATGGATCTGGAAATCCACCTTGCGGTCCTCAGCGCCCTCCATGGCCGCACGCTGGCTAAAGCCGAAGTACCAGCGGAACACCAGGGCCATCTTGTGCTTGGGGTTGGCCTCCGCCTTCTCGACTTCGCGCGGATCCCGGCCCTCGAAGTACTTCCTGGTCTCCCGCCACACCTCGTCGAAGGTCCGCTGGAAATAACGGTTTTCGATCATGGCCCGGGTGTCCTGGTCGATCTCGTCGAGCGACTCGAACCTGCGGTAGAGCTCGTAGAGCTTGCGGGCCCGCGCGGGGAAGAACACACCGCGCTTGAGCACCTGGACCTGGGCGCCGAGCTCGAACATGTCGCCGGCGGGTGCGTAGTCGGTGTCCTGGATATCGATCCGCTGCAGCATGTCCTTGACGACCGGGCTGGTGCCCGCTTCGGCGGTGCACAGGTTGATCGAGCCCGTGAGCACGAAGTCCGCGCCGTACAGAAAGGCCGCTGCGACGGACTCCGGGGTGCCGATCCCTCCGGCAGCGCCGATCCGGACGGGGGTCTCGTAGCCCTGCTCGGAGTGCATGCGGTCCCGCAGGCGCAGCATGCTCGGCAGCATGACCGAGAGCTGGCCGCCGTCGGTGTGTCCACCGGAATCGGCTTCGACGCAGAGATCGTCCGCCATCGGTATCAGCTCCGCGAGTGTGGCCTCCTCAGCGGTGATCAACCCCTGTTCGCGGAGGCGCTCGACTAGCCGTTGCGGAGCGGGCGACAAGAAGGCTTCAGCGACCTCGGGTCGGGACACCTTGGCCAGGACCCGGTTCGGGATCTCGATCTCACCACTGTCGCCTTTGCGTACCCCCGTCAGCCGGTAACGCACCAATGCCCCGGTGACCTTCATGAACGCGGATGCCTCGACGGAGTGGATGCCGTGATCCAGGAACTGCGCAACCAGAGCGTCCTCTTCAGCGGGACTGGCGGGGTTGTGGACCAGGTTCATGCCGAACGGCCGGTCCTCCGGGAGCTCCGACCGGATCTTGCTGATCGCCTGTTCGATGCGGTCCCGGGACAACCCGCCCGTACCGAAGAACGCAAGGATGCCCGCGCGCCCGGCCCGGATGACCATGTCCTCCGAAGCGATTCCGCGGTACATCGCACCGCAGACATAGGCGTAGCGCGTCCCGTGGGCTTCTCGGAACTCCGCGCTGCCCAGCTTCTCGGCATCGGAGACAGCACGGCTCCGCACGGCAGGTTCGGTCTTGGCCCGCGCCTGGGGCACCGACCGTACGTTGGTCGCAGGACGGCTGTCCGACCGGATCTTGTTGACCAGTCCCGTCAGAACTGCGCCTGGTCCGGCATCCTCGAATTCGGAGACCCCCTGGGCGAGCAGGTAGCGCACGCTCGGCTCCCAGAGCACCGGCCTGACCAGTTGCTCGGCGAGCGACCGAGGCAATTCGGCGTCGATGTGTGGCTGTCCGGTGACGTTGGACAGAACGGGCACACGAAGGGGTTCGAAGCGGAAATCCGACAGGTACCACTCGAAGGCGGAGCGAGCCGGCTCCATGTACCGGGAGTGGAACGCTCCACTTACCTTCAGCGGGATGAACGCCCGGGCGCCCGCTTCGGTGAATGCCTGCTGCGCACCCTGGATCGCTGCCTTGGTGCCGGAAACGATGTACTGATCGGGGGCGTTGTGGTTAGCCAGGTCGATCTCACCAAGGTTTCGGGTGGCGAGGACTCCGCGGACGGCCTTCTCGGAGAGACCGATAACGGCGGCCATGGCACCGTTTCCGGCTTCGGCCATCAACTCGGCCCGGCGCTTGACCAGGCGCAAGCCCGTGCCGAACGAGAACGCGCCCGCCGCGAACAGTGCGTTGTACTCACCGAGGCTGTGTCCCGCGAGGTAGCTGGCCCCCGCTGCTGTGCCTGCCTCCGAGGACGTGGCGCGGTTGAGGTACTCCAAGGCGTTGACGACGTAGAGAGCAGGCTGCGTGTACCTGGTCTGGTCGAGCCGACTGTCCGGGTCCTCAGTGCACAGTCGAGCGATGGAGTAGCCCAGAATTTCGTCGGCTTCTGCAACGTGGTCGCGGAATTTCGGGAACAAGTCCTTTCCCATACCGCGCTGCTGAGACCCCTGCCCCGGAAAGATAAGAGCTTTCATGCTGTTCTCCTGTCCATGGCCCACCGCCGGCTTCGAACTGCGCTTCCTGCTGCCAAGCGCCTCCGCCAGTCCCCGCCCCGGACGCGCAAATGGATCGATCAGTGCCACCGCACTGGACGCCGACTCCGAACCAAGGTTCTGTCGCGCGAAATTGGCCAGCGTACCCGAAGGCCCGAGATCTATATAGGTCAGATCATCATTTTGCTCTTCCAGAAAGCGGACCGCGTCGCGGAACCGGATGGGCCTGCGGACCATCTTCCAGAAGTGTTCGACTTCAAAGGTGTCGATGAACCCTGCCGTGTCACACGAAACGAACGGCACCGTTGGTCTTTGGAATTCCAGTACGGACAGCGACTCCCGGTATCCCGGCGCCGCGGAGTCCATCATTGTCGAGTGAAAGGCAAACCCGACCCCGAGCCGGAGGCAGGACACAGAGGCAGCACTCAACTCGCGCTCGACCGAATCCAACGCAGCGTGGGTTCCCGATACCACGAAGTGGCGGTCGGTGTTCACCGCAGCCAGTTCCAGGCCTCGCGAGGCGAGGGCATGCCGCTCGTACAGATCAGGGGAGCCGAGGACAGCCAGCATCCCGCCTGGTGGGCAATGCCCTTCGACCAGGCTGACCTGGTCAGCGATCGACCGGGCCACCTGTTCCACCCCCACGACGCCGGCGGTCGCAGCAGCTGCGAACTCTCCCAGGCTGGCGCCCAGTACGCAGTCCGGCTCAATGCCCTCGGAGCGCAATGTCTCCACGAGGGCGAACTCGACCATCAGGATGGCCGGATGCGTGAAGCGGAGCGCGTCGAAGACGTCGGCGCGGCCGCGATCCGTTCGGTACAGCTCATCAAGGACGCCCGGCAGACCTGCATCGGCGAACAGCTCGTCAAGAGATCGTATGGCCCTCCGGAACACCGCATGGCCTGCGAAGAGTTCACGTCCCATCCCGTAGTAATGGGATCCTTGTCCGGAAAACATGAAGACGCTCTTCTTTGGCACCCCGGTACTCCCCCTCAGCCATCCCGGCCGCAGCCACTCTTTCCTGCTCCGGACAGAAAAGGACGCACAGCCGGCCGCGGACGGTGCACCGGTGACGGTGAAGACCAACTCATCGATGGGCCGAGCGGCGGCGATGCATTCTTTCGCCGCCACGGCTACTCACCCCTGGAGCCGCGGTGCACCTCTTCCGATCGCGCCACCATTGAATTTCAGGCACGCGTTGATCGGAAGAGATGATCACACCGAACAACCAAAGAGGCGGCACATCAGCTGGCGCAGGCCGGATAGGCGCGCTGAGCACCATCCGGCTTCAGGAGTTGTTCGCCCTGGCGCTCAAAACCGTTCCGCACCAAAGGCACAGGGACCTGGTCCGGTTGCTCGATGGCGAACAACCGGACCAAGGGCGACATTTCATAGCGAGCATCGATGGCCGTCCGCCGGAGGAGCCCGGCGTCCACCAGAATCTCCAGCAGGTCCTCCGCGGACTCACCGCCTATATCCAACATCCCGGCAAGGCGGCGAGGCGACACCGGGCCGACCTCCCTGCTGAGGTGACACAATGCACGCCTTGCCGAATCGAACAGTCGTTCGTGAGCGGACACCATTCGGGCCCGGACACTCACATCACCTATGTTCAGCCGGTCGAGTACGCTTTGCCCGCGGCAGAGGTGGTCTACTGCGTCGGACAGCGCCCATGCTGGACAAGCGGCGCTCCGCTTGGCGACCACGGTGAGCGCGATAGCCAAGTCATCGCACAGCTCCGCCAGTTCGGCGGCCGCCGCACGCTCGGCCGCGACACGGTCCCTGCCGGCTATCGAAGCGAGTACGGCCACGGATTCCTCGCGGGCGAACACGCCCATACCCATCCGCGAGACACCGTCCAAGCCCAGCAATCGAGCGCGACTGCTCACCAGCACCTGGCTGCACGACGGCTGCGCGAGGAACGGACGGATCTGGTGCTCGTCCTGCGCATTGTCCAGCACCACCAGTATCCGGCGTGTGGTTAACAGGGAACGGAAGAGACCGCTGCACCCGCCTAGGTCGTCGGGAACCTGCTGCGGTCGAACCCCCATCGCCTTGAGCAATCCGGTCAGCGCGTCCAGGATCCGGACCGGCCGCGCGGCGACCGAGCCCAGATCCACGTACAGCTGCCCATCCGGGAAATCCGCGGACACCCTACGGGCCAGGTCGACCGCGAACGCCGTCTTCCCTACACCCACCTCTCCACTGATGATCAGTGGCACCCGCGACGAAGCGATGAGTCCGCGGGCCTTCGCCAGCTCCACCCGACGACCGATGAACTCCTGCGGCCCCGCCGGAAGCTGGGCCGGGCAGGGCAGCGCTTCGCGCACCCCCGTGGTCTCGTACGGCTCCCGGGGGCGTTGCTGCACCCCCATATCGACGCTCGAGAGCCGGCCATCCAAGCCTCCCTCGTCAAGGCCCATCTGCCGCGCCAGAGCACGCCAGCGATGTTCCCAATCAGCGCAGTTCCCGCCACAGGAGCGCACGTATGCCAGCGTGACCTGAAGAGTGGGCAATCGGCGCCCGTTAGCAGCACTGGAAAGCACCGATGGCGAGAACAACGCGGTTCTAGCCATGTCCCGATAGCTCGGCTTTCCCGCTCTGCCGCGGAGTTCCCTGAGGTCGTGAGCAAAAGCTGCGAGTGGGCTTTCGCCCGAATCCAACGGCTTCTCCGGCCTTCCCAACTTTGTCCCCCATGTACTGATCATGACACTAGGTGCAGCTGCGATCCACCTAGATGATCATTGGTCTGATCGATCACTGTCATAACTACCGTGAGTAGCGCCTCGACTACGAGGGTCGTCGCACCTTTACGCGATCCATACGCGCCAGCCCACCCTTGATCACCACCTCGCCGGACACCCGCCCACTGACGGCGGGCATTCCCGAAGTGCGGCAACGTCCAGCCGCTCACACCACTGCCCCGCCCGCCCGACTCTCAATCAGTTATTGACAGTGACGATCAAATGATAGTAACTATCAGGTTGCCGCGCCTCCGTGAAGCGTGCCTCGCGGGCCGGCGGCGCTCCGCACCTGGCGCCGAGCGTCGACGACTGGGGCCACACAGGGCCCGGCCCGACCGTCACGACCACACTCCACCTCTCACCCAACCCGCCACCCAACGGCGCGCCCCGATTCATGCCCACGGGATCTACGCAGCAGCACACGCCACAGCGCCTCGAGGGAGCCGAACCGCGCAATCCCCACCTGAACGCCCGATTGCTGTCGATCACGGTACGGAAAGGCATGTTCATGACCGCTTCGGAATCCTCTGTACCGCTAGAAGCGGTGCTGATGGCCACCACCGGGCTGGCGCTGATCACGAGCACGCTCGTCGTCGCCCTCGCTCGAAAAATGCGCCAGCCCGCGGTGATCGGTGAAATCCTGACCGGGATCATTCTCGGTCCGAGCATCCTCGGGCTGCTGCCCGGCGATCCGGTCGGCTTTCTCTTCCCTGTCGAGATCCGGCCTTACCTGGAGACCATTTCGCAGGTAGGACTTGTGCTGTTCATGTTCACCTTGGGCTGGGAGCTGAACATCCCCACCCTGCGTCGGCACACCGGCAGCATCGCGGCCACATCACTGACGGCGATGGTCATTCCATTCGGCACCGGCGTGCTCGGGGCTTTTCTGCTCTATCCACGTCACTCCACGTCGGACGGACACCTTGTTGCTCAACCGGCGTTCCTGCTCTACATGGGCACCGCGTTGGCCATTACCGCCTTTCCGGTGCTAGCCAGGCTGCTCGTGGAGAAGAACATGCAGCACAGCCGGATCGGGCTGACCGCGCTGGCCTGCGCCGCGCTCGCCGACGTACTCGCGTGGTGCCTGCTGGTCGTTGTCATCATCGTGGTCCAGGCATCCGGTATCGAACAACTCGTCTTCACGCTTGCCGGCTCCGCTTCCTTCATCGCCGGCTGCCTGTTCGTCGTCCGACCGCTACTGAACCGTGTCGTACCCGTCATCACGCGCAGCTCCAGCTCGGTACCGCTCTTCCTCTTGGTGAGTGCGGGCGTATTGCTGTGCTCGTTCACCACCTCACTGATCGGGATCCACGCGATCTTCGGCGCGTTCATGTTCGGGTTGATCATGCCGAGGGAACCCGCCGATGTTCTGCACCGCACCGTCGCGACTCCGATGCACAACATCAGCACACTGCTGCTACCGGTGTTCTTCATCACCGCCGGGCTCTCCGTGGACGTGACCACTCTCGGTCCCAGTGGAATCATGGACGGCGCGATCATCCTCGTCCTCGCGTGTGCCGGCAAGTTCGTCGGCACCATTGCTCCGGCACGCCTTTCGGGCCTCGACTGGAGAACGAGTACCGGGCTCGGGGTCCTGATGAACACGCGAGGCCTGACCGAACTCGTCGTCTTGGAGATCGGCCGTCAGATGCACGTGATCGACGGTCAGCTGTTCACTCTTATGACCCTCATGGCCGTAGTGACCACGGCAATGGCGTCACCGCTTCTCGATCTGCTCAAACTGAGCCCGGATCGACAGGGCCGGCCCCTGCCCCCGGACCGTTCGGGGAGTACGGAGCAACCTGCATTTCAGCAGCAGGGGACATGACCCGCTCCCCGAACGAACCGCCGCAGCCGTCCTCTTGATTGTTCGGGCACCGTGATTCTTCCGATCAACTCGGTGCTCGACTTCACTGACCTCAGAGCGATCGCTTTGCGGGGCCGGCCAGGTATTCCCCCAAGTCCTGTTCGAACCGGCCTTGCCGCCTCGACCTGCGAGACGACCAACCCAGGACAGCTCCGGCAGCCACCCGGGCTTCGGCCTACACGTTTCTGCCCGTCGGAAGGAATTGGCACGTCATGTCTGAATCGCCCGCATCGGCCACGCACATGGATCCGGTAGACACCGAGCTGCAGGCCGACGTCTGCGTCATCGGGGCAGGGATCATCGGTCTGCACAACGCACTGCAGTACGCCAAGCGCGGATTCACCGTGGCTGTTGTGGACGAGCTCACGGAGCGCTCCAAGAGCGCATACAAGGTGGGCGAGTCGCTGCTCGGGTTCTCCAACGCCTTTCTGCGGTCCATCGGTGACCTCGACAAGGAGATTGGCGAATCCTTCGAGAAGAAGGGTGTCTGGTTCGCCTACGGCATGGAGGGCAAGGAAGAGTTCAACGACGACGTCTCCGAGTGGGGGTTCCAGAGCAGCCTGCCAACGCACTGGCGCGAGCGCATCGATGACCCGAAGTTCGCGCGCACCATGTTCGACGACCGGCAGATTGTCCGGCCGGAGATCGAAGCGGTCATGCGGGCTCGGATCAAGGACCACCCGGAGATCACCCTCGTGGACCGCGGGCTCGTCAAGGACGTCCAGCTCGGCGAGGGCGACGCCGGCGACCATGAGATCACGTGGCGATCGCGCGACGGCAAGGCCAGTGGCACGGTGCGGTCCCGATGGGTGATCGACTGCTCAGGACGGGCACGGCTGCTGGTCAAGAAGTTCGGTCACGACGTCCCGCTCGATGATGGTTTCTCCACCTCCGCAGTGTGGGGCCAGTTCTCCGGCTGCACCGACGACATATTCGACGAGCGCTGGAACTACACGTTCCCCGACGGGGAAGTGACCCGCCGCGACCTCGACACGATCCACCTGTGGGGAGACGGCTACTGGATCTGGCTGATTCGCCTCACCGATCAGCGGATCAGTGTGGGCGTGAGCTTCAATCGCAACCGACCGCCGTCCGAGGGCAACCTTCGGCAGGTCTTCTGGGACGTCATCCGGCGCTATCCGCTGCTGAACTTCCTCACCGAGGAGAACCAGCTCGACTTCGCCGCGTACCGCAACGTACAGCACATCAGTGACACCTATGTCTCCGCTCGCCGGTACGCGATCGCCGGAGACGCCGCCTCCATCATCGATGCGTACTACAGCCAGGGCATCTCACTGGCACTGGTCACGTCATGGCACGCCGCCAACATCGTGGAGCGTGACCTGCGCGACGACGTCCTGGACACCGACTACATCGATCACGTCAACCGAGCCACCCTGGCCGACTGGCAGATCATGCGGACCATGGTCAAGAACAAGTACAGTCCGGCGATCGCGGACAGTCGGTTCTTCATTCTCGACCACCTGCTGGACTACCTCGTGTTCAGTGCTGCGCTGCCCGGTCGCTACAAGGTCACCCGCTGGCTGACCGAAACCGGCGGCTATACACGATCGGAGACTCCCGAGCAGAAGGATCTGCGGTCCAGCCTCACTCGCAGGCTCTTCCTCTCACAGTCCGCGCCGTGGCACCGGTTCGACCCGGCCATGGTGGTGAAGGCATTCGAAGGGCATCGCGACGGCCTGGAAAGCCGGGCCCTCTGGCGGATGTCCAAGGGCATCAGCCTCCGTCCCACCCAAGGTGTGCTGCGTCCGAACTCCCCACTGCCGGCGATGTGGCGGCTTCCCTATCTGCGCCTCAAGCGCCGCGCGGACCTCACGCCACGCGCCATCAAGGAACCGGCTTTCCTGCGGCCCAAGCTCACCAAGAAGCTGCCGGCACCGCTGGCCGCCTTCGGACCGATTGTGGCGCCCTTCGTCGCCTCGTCCGTCATCTTCGACCTCGCCGACACGGCCCTCCGGCGCATCGGCCACCTCGCCGGCGGCGGCAAGCGACGTGCACCGAGCCCGGCCAAGCCCGCGGTTCGGAAGCCGTGACAACGCAGACCAGCAGTGCAACAGGCGGACGATCGAGGTAGTCGGCTCCGATGGACGATCCGAAGAACGCGGTACCTAAGCTGCTCGCCACAAGCGGTCTGCACGTGGCCTACGAACAGAACCGACGAATCCTGGACCGCATACACCCCAGTTCCGAGCATGACTGGCTGCTGCTGGCCGGTGATGTCGGCGAAGTCGTCGCCGACATCGAACGCACACTGCGCCTCCTGAGCGAGCGATTCGCCAAGGTCGTGTGGGTACCGGGCAATCACGAGTTGTGGACCCCTCGCCACGATCCCGTGCAGCTGACCGGCGAGCAGCGCTATCGGCACCTGGTGGAGATCTGCCGCGGTCTCGGCGTCATCACTCCGGAAGATCCTTACCCGGTGTGGGCCGACCCGGAGGGCGCTGTGCGTATCGTCCCGCTGTTCATCGGCTACGACTACTCGTTCATGCCGCCCGGCGCGGAGAACAAGGAGGACGCTCTCAAGATCGCCTACGACAAGGGCGTCGTCTGCACCGATGAATTCCTGCTTCACCCGGATCCCTATCCCAGCCGCCAGGCTTGGTGCGACGCCAGAATCACCGAGACCGAACGTCGGCTCACGGCACTCGGTGACGGTCTGCCGACCGTGCTGGTCACCCACTATCCGCTGGTCCGGGCGCCCACGGACGTGCTGTACCCCCCCGAGTTGGCCCAGTGGTGCGGAACCCGGCGTACGTCCGACTGGCATCGCCGGTTCCGCGCCACCGCCGTGGTGTACGGCCATCTCCATATCCCCCGCACAACGCACCACGCCGGCGTGCCCTTCGAAGAGGTTTCCCTCGGCTATCCCAGGGAGTGGACCCGGCACGGACTTCTCCGCGGCCCGGTGCGGCGAATACTCCCCAGGCGGGAGGCGGCGTGATCGAAGGAATTCTGCCTGCCGAGGCGCAAGCGGTCGAAGCCTTCGGAGACCGCACCGATATCCGGCTCTTCGACGCGGAGGAAGCCGTCATCGCCCGCGCCGTGGACAAACGCCGACGGCAGTTCACCACCGTCCGATACTGTGCCCGGAAGGCCCTGGGCTTGCTCGGACTGCCTCCGGCCGCGATCGTCCCCGGCGAGCGAGGTGCACCTCAATGGCCTCCGGGCGTCCTCGGCAGCATGACGCACTGCCCCGGGTACCGGGCGGCGGTGCTCGGCCGCACAAGTGACCTGGCGACGATCGGCATCGACGCCGAGCCCAACGAGCCCCTGCCGCCGGGACTGCTGGACAGCATCGCAGGGCCCGAGGAACAGCAACGCCTCCCCGGTCGGCACGGCGGGGCCTACTGGGATCGGCTGCTGTTCAGCGCCAAGGAATCCGTGTACAAGGCGTGGTTCCCGCTGACCGGACGCTGGCTCGGTTTCGAGGACGTGACCCTGTTCATCGACCCGGACCGTGGGACCTTCACTGCCGACCTGCTGGTTCCGGGCCCTGAGGTCAACGGGGAGCAGCTCGGTTGCTTTCACGGCCGGTGGCTCTCCCGGAACGGTCTGCTCCTCACTTCGGTCGCGCTCACCGCCACGACAGCGGAGGAACTGGACGTCTCCCGAATGCAGGACCTGGCGCTCGGCGGCTCCCACCGATGAACACCCACAACGGGGAAAGGACTGACCGTGGTCAATCTCGCTGCACCTGATGTGACGTCTAACGGTGTGGTCGCACGAGGATCGACCCCCCGACCCGACGTACTGCAGGTCGACGACATGCGCACCCGGGTCGCCTTGATGCGCAAGCTCCGGGAATCGGTCAAGGACGGCCCCGGCGAACAGGCGACAAGTAGGCAGCACGCCAGGGGCAAGCTGACCGTGCGCGAGCGCATCGATGTTCTGCTGGATCCCGAGTCTTTCGTCGAGGTGGAAGGGCTACGCCGACACCGCGCCACGGGGTTCGGGCTGGAGCACAACCGCCCGCACTCGGACGGTGTCGTGACCGGCTGGGGCACGATCGACGGCCGAACGGTCTTCGTCTACGCCCACGACTTCCGCATGTTCGGCGGCTCTCTGGGCGAAGCTCACGCACAGAAGATTCACAAGATCATGGACATGGCCGAGTCAGCCGGCGCTCCATTGATCAGCCTCAACGACGGTGCCGGCGCCCGCATCCAGGAAGGTGTGACCGCGTTGGCCGGCTACGGCGGAATCTTCCGTCGTACGGTCCGGGCCTCGGGCGTCATTCCGCAGATCAGCGTAATGCTCGGGCCTTGCGCAGGAGGGGCCGCATACGCACCCGCGCTGACCGACTTCG
>CAMLJW010000133.1 GCA_946480485.1 uncultured Streptomyces sp.
GGCGTACGCGTTGCGGCCGGCGTGCGGGGGGTCGAAGCCGATGGGCAGGCGGGCGAAGCGCAGGGACATGCCCGGCAGGAAGGCGAGGGCGCCGACGGCGAGCGGAGCACACAAGGCAGCCGTTTCGGTCGCACTGAAGTCCGCGAGGACGGCGACGAACACGGTGAGCAGACCGACGGAGGAAGCGAAGGCGAAGGCGACGAAGCGGCCGTCGGCATGGGGCGACGCGATGGTGAGGACGACGGAGGCGATCAGTACGGCCGCGCAGGCCAGCAGGAAGTGGAGCCTGCCGATGCCCTGCTGATCGGTCGGGGGCAGCAGCCCCGAGCCGGCCACTGCGAGGTTGGGGAGGGCCCCGATGCCCAGGGCGATCGCCGAGGCCCGGTCGTCGTAGATCCGCGCGCGCACCGCGCCGAGGACGAGCAGAAGGAGGCCGGTGATACCGGCGAGGATGCCCGGCAGCCCGTGCATGTCGTGCCGGGGGTCGGCGGTCCATGCCACGAAAGCGAGCAGAGTCGCGAGCACTCCGCCGCCGAGCAGTCCGGCGCCACGGGTCAGGTCTCCGCTCCACAGCGTGCGGTCTCGGGTCACCGCGGCGGCCACTGCTTCTGAGACGTCGTCGAACACGGCGGGCGGCAGCGACTCGGAGAAGGGCCGCAGGCTCAGGATCTCCCCGTCGAGAATCCGCTGGGCGGAGAAGGAGCGAGCGCTGTCGAGGACGGCGCCGTCACGGCGCACGAGGTGGTAGCCGACCGGCCCGCCCTCGGCCGGGCTCTGCCGGGACAGCCGCAGGATCTCCGGGTAGAGGTCGGCGACCGGCACATCGTCGGGCAGAGCCACGTCGATCCGGCTGTCGGGCGCGACGATGGTGACCCTGCAGAACCCGAGGCCCGTGCCGACCCCGGAAGGAGTGCCCGGGCCGGGTCGTCCGGCTCCGGTGGCCGTCGCGGAGGCCGTCATGCTCACCTGCTGCTCCCCCTCAGTGAAGATTCCCATGGTTGCCGAGCATCCGTACTCGATGCCGGTTGGACATCCGTGCTCGATGTTGGTGGTGCGTCCGACGCGTGAAGGTTCTGCGCCTGCTACGGAAACCCCGTCCCGCGGGCCGTCTCCCGGTCGCGGGACAAATGGGCCAGTGCGGCCGCGCGTTGGGCTCATACCCTCCAACTAGCGACACATACGCTGATTTCCTCGGCCAGGTCACGTGTGCTCACGCGCACGTTGGGCACCCTACCGCCCACCGGTGTCAGTGGCTGTCAGTAGGATCGCCAACCGCGATCGGCGTCCGCCTGACACGGGGCGGCGGACGAACACCTCGGTCCGGCAAGGGGATTGGTGCGTAGTGAGCCACATCGTCGTCAAGCGCCCACCGCGGGCGCTGCCGTCCGAAGTGCCCACGGAAGAGGTCGTACTGCAGCCTCCGCCCGAACTGCCGCGCGGGCAGCAGGAGGGCGTCATGATGCAGCTGCTGCCGACACTCGGCATGGGCGGCTCGGTGGTCTTCTTCTTCATGAGCCCGCAGCCGTTCATGCGGATCATGGGCATGGTGATGATCGCCTCGACGGTGGCCATGACGATCGCCATGGTGGTCCGCTTCCGCCGGGGCACCCAGGGACAGCTGGCCGACCTGCGCCGCGACTATCTGCGCTACCTGTCGCAGACCCGACGCTCCGCCATGGACACCGCGAAGGCGCAGCGCGACGCGCAGTACTACCTGCATCCGTCCCCCGAGCAGTTGTGGGCGCTGGTCGCCGAGGGCAGCCGGGTGTGGGAGCGCCGGGCCGGCGACGAGGACTTCGGGCAGGTGCGCATCGGACTCGGCCCACAAGGGCTCGCCACGCCGCTCGTGGCGTCGCAGACCGGTGCGGTGGATCAGCTGGAGCCGCTCACGGCCGGCGCGATGCAGCGCTTCCTCAGCACACACAGCACACTGGACGACCTGCCGATGGCGGTGTCGCTGCGCGCCTTCTACCACGTGACCGTCAGTGGTGAGCCAGGCACGGTGCGCGGTACGGCCCGAGCACTGACCGCTTCACTCGCGTCCCTGCATTCCCCCGAGGACCTGGTGATCGCGGTCGCCGCGGGCCGGGACGCAGCGCCGCGGTGGGAGTGGACCAAGTGGCTGCCGCACTGTCAGATGCCGGGGGCCTCGGACGGCGCCGGCAGCCGCCGTCTGATCACCGGCGACCCGACGGAACTGGAGGCGATGCTCGCTGACCGCCTCCAGGGCCGCCCCCGTTTCCACCCCAGTGGGGCTCCGCTGCCGGAGGAACCGCACATCGTCGTCGTACTCGACGGCCTGTCGCTGCTTCCGACGTCCATGCTTGCCGGCCCCGAGGGACTGCAGGGCGTGACGGTCGTCGAGGTGGTACCCGGTGAGCTGCACGGCGGGCGCGGCGATCTGTCCGTCGTCGTACAGCACCGGTCGCTGCAGTTGGAGTCGGGGCACGGGCTCGTGTACGAGGGCGTACCGGATGTGTTGTCGTACCAGGCGGCGGAAGCGCTGGCCCGTCAGCTGGCTCCCCTGCGCATGGCCACCGGCGGCGACGACGACGAACCGCTGCTCGCCAACCTGGAGTTCACCGATCTGCTGAGTCTCGGCGATGCGGCCTCGGTGGACACGAACCGAACCTGGAGGCCTCGTTCGCAGGCGGAGCGGCTGCGCGTCCCGATCGGCCTCGGTGAGGACGGCCGCCCGGTCATGCTGGACCTCAAGGAGGCGGCGCAGGAAGGCATGGGCCCTCACGGTCTATGCGTCGGAGCCACCGGTTCCGGTAAGTCGGAGCTGCTGCGTACGCTCGTGCTCGGCCTGGCCGTCACCCACTCCTCCGAGACGCTGAACTTCGTCCTCGCGGACTTCAAGGGCGGTGCGACATTCGCCGGCATGGCGCAGATGCCGCACGTGGCGGCCGTGATCACAAACCTGGCGGACGACCTGACCCTGGTCGACCGCATGGGCGACTCCATTCGTGGCGAGCTCAACCGCCGCCAGGAGATGCTGCGCGACGCCGGCAACTACGCGAACATCCACGACTACGAGAAGGCGCGTGCGGCGGGCGCGCCGCTCCAGCCGATCCCGTCGCTGGTACTCGTGATCGACGAGTTCAGCGAACTACTGACCGCCAAGCCGGACTTCATCGAGATGTTCGTGCAGATCGGCCGCATCGGCCGATCCCTGGGTGTGCATCTGCTGCTAGCCTCGCAGCGCCTGGAGGAGGGACGGCTCAGGGGACTGGAGACGTACCTGTCCTATCGGATCGGCCTGCGTACCTTCTCGGCCGCCGAGTCGCGCGCGGCGTTGGGCGTACCGGATGCGTATGAACTGCCGAACGTGCCCGGTTCCGGCTTCCTGAAGTTCGGCACGGACGAGATGGTGCGGTTCAAGGCGGCCTACGTCTCCGGGGTCTACCGCTCCGGTTCGGCGCCGACCGCCGTGGCGGGCGGGCCACTGCCGGTGGACCGCCGTCCGGTGCTGTTCACGGCGGCCAAGGTGCCGGTGCGATACGTCGCGATGCCCCAGCAGCGGCCCGAAACGACGTCGGACACCGATGACGCGCTCGCCGACACGGTGCTCGACGTGATCGTGCGCCGCCTCGAGGGGCAGGGCGCGGCGGCCCACCAGGTGTGGCTGCCGCCGCTGGACAGCCCGCCCTCGCTGGACGCACTCCTGCCGGGGCTTGCCGCGGTTCAGGGGCGCGGGCTCACGCAGCCGGGTTACGAAGGAGCGGGCCGGCTCGTCGTACCGCTCGGCTTGGTCGACAAGCCGTATGAGCAGCGCCGTGACCCGCTGTGGGTCGACTTCTCGGGTGCTGCGGGACATATGCAGGTCATCGGCGGCCCGCAGTCCGGCAAGTCGACCCTGCTGCGCGCACTGATCGCTTCCTTCGCGCTGACGCACACCCCGCACGAAGTGCAGTTCTACGGGCTGGACTTCGGCGGCGGCGGCATGGCGGCGGTCGCCGGACTGCCGCATGTGGGCGGGGTGGCCTCGCGCCTCGACCCCGAGAAGGTGCGGCGCACGGTCGCCGAGGTGTACGGCGTCATGACGCGCCGCGAGGAGTACTTCCGCTCGTCCGGTATCGCCTCGATCGCGGACTTCCGTACGAGGCGGGCGCGCGGCGACATCTCGGTGACCGATCAGCCGTGGGGCGATGTCTTCCTGGTCATCGACGGCTGGGGCAACTTCCGTACGGACTACGAGGCCCTGGAACCCATCGTCGTCGAGATGGCCGCGCGGGGTCTCGGCTACGGCATCCACGTGGTGCTGACCGCGTCAAGGTCGATGGAGGTCCGGGCGAACCTCAAGGACCACCTGATGAACCGCCTGGAGCTGCGGCTCGGCGACACGATGGACTCCGAGTTCGACCGCAAGGTCGCCGCCAACGTGCCCGCCGGAGTGCCCGGCCGCGGCCAGTCGCCGCAGAAGCGGCACTTCATGGCTGCCGTGCCGCGCATCGACGGGCTGACGTCGGATACGGACCTCGCCGACGCGACGGCGGCGCTGGCGACGGAGGCCTCGCGGCACTGGCAGGCACCGGGTGCCCCCGAAGTCCGCCTGCTTCCCAGGGAGTTCCCTGCCGAGCAGCTGCCCCCGGGCGACCGCTTCCCTCAGCGCGGGGTGGCCTTCGCCCTGGACGAGGACAACCTCGAGCCGGTCTTCGTCGACTTCGAGCAGGACCCGTTCTTCCTCGTCTTCGGAGAGAGCGAGTCGGGCAAGTCGAACCTGCTGAAGCTGCTCATCAAGCAGCTTACGCAACGGTACGCCGGCGACGAGTGCAAGCTTTTCGTGGTGGACAACCGGCGCTCGCTGCTCGACGTCACGCCGGCCTCGCACCTGGCGGAGTACATCCCGATGTCCAACGCCATGGACCACCACATGACAGCGCTCGCGGACCTGATGCAGCGCCGTACGCCCACGGCTGACGTCACGGCTCAGCAGCTACGGGACCGGAGTTGGTGGCGGGGACCGACGGTGTACGTGGTCGTGGACGACTACGACCTGGTGTCCACGTCGAGCGGGAACCCGCTGGGGGGCCTCACCGAGATGCTTCCGTTCGCCCGGGATGTGGGCGTGCGGTTCATCATCGCGCGGTCCACGGCCGGGGCCGGGCGGGCTGCGTACGAGCCGTTCATGCAGCGAATGAAGGAACTCGGAGCGCAGGGTGTCGTGCTTGCCGGTGATCCGAGCGAGGGGGACATCCTGGGTGGGCTCCGGCCTCGGCCCATGCCCGCGGGGCGGGGGATCTTCGTCTCGCGGAAGCGGGGGAAGCCGCTGGTGCAGACGGGGCTTGTGCCGGAGGAGATGTACTGATGGTGATGGTCGGGCCGTAGTGGGATGACCGCGTGCTGATGGTCGGCGCCGGGCCGGGAGGGACGTACTGATGGTCGGCGTGGGGCCGGGAGGGACGTACTGATGGTCGGCGTGGGGATCTTCATGATCCTTCTTGCTTTGGCGCTCACCGGCCTCGCGTCGGCCGATCAGAGGGCGCTGTGGTGGCGTTTCAAGGCCCGCCACTTCCGTGATCCCGCGGCCAACGAGCCTTCGGCCTCCGCGTTCAGGCAGCAGCGGGTGGCGGGGTACTGCGCCGCTGTGGTGATGGTGGGGATGGCGGTGTGGACGTTTGTGTTGGCCGCGCAGTCTCCCGGCTGAGGCCCGTGGTTGAACGGTGCCCAGTGGGTACGTTGACGGAACGGTCTCGTCCGAGCGACGGGTTCACGGGGACACGGGGAAAGGGGTCCGCGCGTGGCGTGGGATGAGTGGGAACAGCTGAAGTCGCAGGCGGCGGAGCGGCAGTCAACGCAAATGCAGCTGAATCAGCTGGACCCGGGCGGCGGCGGAGGTTCTACGTCGGAGCCCGGCAAGTACGGCAGCCTCAGGTCCAGTGAGGCCGGTCTGGCGAGCATCGGCACGCACGCGTTCGATTTGTACGACCAGCTGTGGACCAAGGGGCGTGCCGCGGTCCCCAGCAGCGACAAGGCCGCCGGCGACCTTTCGAAGCAGGGCTTCGCGCTGGGCGGCGGACTCCAGCACGTATCGACCCGCTGGGACGAGCAGCTGGCATCCCTGAGGGACGCATGCGCGCACATCTCGAACCACATGACCGTCACCAAGAAGCTGCATGCCGGCGACGAGGACTACATTCGCCGCCAGATGAGCAGCATTGACGCCTTGGACGCCGGCTTCGACGAGCGGGTCGGCGAACCGGGCAAGAAGAACCCGGTGTACGGCGAGCCGAGTGAGAAGAAGGGGAAGAAGGACGACTGATGGATCTCGAAGCTCTCCGATTCGCCAACTTCAAGCTGCTCGACGACGCCATCGAAGACTGGACGACGATGGTCGACAACCTTGAG
Organism: uncultured Streptomyces sp.; assembly: GCA_946480485.1. Next base: position 6,352 of record CAMLJW010000133.1, read on the forward strand.
GACCTGGAAAAGTCCGCCACCAAGGGCCTCAAGAATGCGGCCAACAAGGCGAATTGGGCCGGCGTGAACGCGACCGTCTCCAAGGAGTTCATCGGCAAGACCGCCGAGGAGTTCAAGGACGCCCACACGCAGGCCAAGACCATCCGCGATATCCTCCGGGATACGCGGGGCGAACTGAAGGGCTACCACAAGCAGCTCGACGACGCCATCGAGAGAGGCCGTAAGAAGAACCTCACGGTCATCGGTTACGAGGGCGGGTTCACTGTCACCGCTAGTGTCCTGCCAGAAGGCCGTGCGGAGCTCGACAAGGACAACAAGGGCGACATCACCGCACTCCGCGACGAAATCCAGGGGATTCTGAGTAAGGCATCTGAGAGCGACAACTCGGCCAATACCGTTCTTCGGGCCATCGCCGACCAAAGCGCATTGGGCTTCTCCGACGCCAACTACAGCGACCGGGATTCCGCGGCAGAGGCCATCAAGAAGGCCGACGAGCTGGCCAGGCTTGCGAAGAAGAACCCCGAGAACCTGACGGTCGCAGAGTTCGACCGGCTCAACGCCGGACTCAAGAAGTACGGGGACGAGGCACTGTTCGCCGAGCGGTTCGCCACGGATCTCGGACCGAGGAAGACGTTGGAGTTCTGGACGGGCATCGCCGACCCGCGCAGCAACTACGAATTTTCGCGTGATCGTCTCGACCAGTATGACGACCTCCAGCGGAACCTGAGCCTCACCCTGGCCAGCGCCTCACAAAGCGACTCCGCCGCGATGACAGACTGGAAACGCGACGTGATCAACCTCGGCGAGACCCGCATCGGCAGCAACGGCAGCGGGCCCATGGGCTTCCAGGTCATGAGCAACCTCATGCGCGCCGGCGACTACGACGACCACTTCATGAACGAGTACGGCACCCGGCTCATGGAGGCTGAACGGAAGCTCACGGGCAACGGTGAACACCCGAACCGTGCCTGGCAATTCAGCGGAGCCGGTGGCATTCTGCAGCGCCTCAACCGCATCGGCGAGGACAGCGGGGTCGACCCGCTGACAGGTTTCCTGAAGGGGCTCTCCAACAGTCCGGACGCCTCAACGGACTTCTTCAACCAGGAGTTCGTCTCGAAGGACGACCCGGACAATCCCTTCGAGCGGGACACGGATGACGACGGCAAGAACGGGAAGGTCTCGCTGTCCAACTTCCAGTACCTCTTTGAGGAACGGGACTGGCCTCAGGAGATTGACTCCCACGGGGACGATCTCTACACGGGGCAGAACAATCTGGCACTGGCGCTGGAGGCTGCTACTACGGGGCATCCGGCGGGTGAGCTACCGACGGTGGACACGCCGGCGCACAACGAGCAGCAGGCCAAGCTCATGGCGAGTGTCGTCGAATCCATCAGCGAAAACCCCGGACGCCTCACGGACAACAGCTACATGTCTGACAGTGTCGGACAGATGGCGTCTGAGTACCTCCCGGACATCAACCGCGCCACGACCGACGTCAAACCGGATGCGGAGGACCCGGATTGGCAGCAGATTGAGAAGCTCTTCCCCGTCGCCGGTGCGTCGGCGCAGATGGACCACACTGACGTGTCTCGCTTCCTGATCTCCGTCGGGCAGAACCCCGAGGGCTACTCCGCCGTCGAGGTCGGCCAGAAAGCCTACATGGCGAATCTCATGGACTACCACCTCAATCCGGAACTACGCGAGGATCAGCGGTACGGGCAGAGCACGGAGAACACCATCACGGAGATCTCCCGGCGGTCGGCGGAGGTCGGGGGTTCCCTCGCCATCGGGCGTCAGGAGGCCGTGCTGGGTCCCGCGAAAGAAGACGACGAGGCCTATAACCACGCCGTCTCACAGTGGCAGAACGTCGCGAGCGGGGTCGTCGGCACTGGTATCGGAGTGGGGACGAGTTTCATCGCGTCGCCGGCAGGGGGTGCCGCGGTCGGTGGCGCCGCTGGCACCCTCAGTAGCGTCGTACTCGGAGAACTGTTCCAGAATGTCGAGGGCAGTGACCTGGAAGAGAACGGGCTCACCTCCGGTCAGCTCTGGGAGGACAGTCGCCAGCGGAACATCAACTTGGCTCAGCGGGCCGCCACCGAGGCAGCCAAGGCGCACGACTCCCGGTATGCGGGCGAGGTGGGCGAGTGGGCACGTTATGGCACCAATGACGGCTTCAATGATGCCTCCACAAATGGGCGCCACATGGCCGACGACCTAAAAACCGAAATCCCCTAACGAGGAATCGAAACGATGTCACGCATCCGCCCCCACTCCGCCGTGGCCCGCATGGGCGGCCTCCTGACCGTCGGTTTGGCCCTGACCGCCTGCTCCTCGGGAACATCGCAGGAGCAGCAGGAGTACACAGTTCCGGGCAAATTCTGCGGCACTGCCGTCAACCGCGATGAGCTCGCAGCGTTCCTCCCGTCGGGAAAGAAGCTCACCACGCGGGAGAAGTACCTTGACGACAGGAAGTTGACCGAGCGGTGCGACGTCCTGGTGGACGGCAAGCTCGTCTTCCGAACTTCGCGCGAGTGGTGGCCCAAGAATGAGCCGACGGGTTGGTTCGCCAAAGGCAAGACGCGGAACGATTTGGGTCACGAAGCTGACGACGGCAAGTACCTGTACTCGGACTATGAGGCCTTCGGGAAGGCGGAGAACTGCCAGCGCACCACAGACGCTTACGAGTACGCGATGTTCACCGGCGTTCAGGCATACAACTCGGAGCGCCGGGACGTCAATGCCATGAAGGTCCTCATCATCCACTTCACCGAAGCCGTGGAGCAATCGAGCGATTGCGACTGAGGGCGCGCGGACGTGGCCCCCAGACATCGCGCGGGGCCATTCCTCGTGTTCGCAGGTCTCGACCGGACCCGCTGAACGCGGACGGGACCGGGCGTGGGCGACCGCCGCATGCTCCGACGACGCCCCTCGGGCGATCTTCCGTATCAGCGCCACGGAGTACGCGTATCCGCGGAAAAGCTTCCTCCTCACGTTCTTGCACGCGTTCGCCGAGCGTTCGGTGAAGCAGCACGGCTGCACGGACCTGAAGCTGCAGGACAATCGCCATGCCCGTCCCCGCACCTCCTGATGAGCTATCACTCCCAGGCCGACGTTCGGCTGCGCAAGGACATAGTGTGATGCTTCGCTCCGGGGCAATTCAAGGGACAGGAAAAAAGGCCCCATGCCACTCAGGGAGGTGGCTCTTACGGGGGTGGACTTCCTTGCACGTGATCGGGGCATTGCTCAGCGTCACCCCTTCGGGCCAAGTAAAGTGACCACACAGTTGGTTCGCACGTCAGGAAGGAGCCGCCGCACCATGGCCGAGGCACAGAACCGGGGCGTCGAGGCGCAGGACGAGGACGTCAAGGCGCGCAAGGAGCGGGAGAAGAACGAGCTCTACGCCCTCGACATCTCCGGAGTCGAGTGGCAGAGCGCGCCGGGTACCGAGGAGCACGAGGAGCGCGTCGAGATCGCGTACCTGCCGGGCGGTGCCGTGGCTATGCGGTCATCCCTCGACCCGGAAACCGTTCTGCGGTACACCGAGGCAGAGTGGCGGGCGTTCGTGCTCGGGGCACGGGACGGGGAGTTCGACCTGGAGCCCGCGCCGCACAACGGCGGCGTGCCGGCGGATTCGGCCGAGTAAGGGAGCGAACACGCCAGCGAGTGGTGACTGTTTAGGACCGCTCGTGAGCTGCAGCGATGCGGTCCTAAACAGTCACGCTCACGGAGCTGGGGAAGAACTTCCACTACATCCAGACCGAGTGCGGTCTCGTCAGCTCGTCCCTGACCGCGTTCTCGTACGAGATGGAAGCGGCCAAGAAGAAACTCGACGAGGCCCTGGCGGACGCGGAGGCCGGGGGCCTCACCGTGAACGCCGACGGCTCGGTCAGCTATCCGCCCGGCGGGGAGCAGGACAAGGACGGCAAGATCCCGGAGGCCGCCAGGCCACCGGCCTGACGGATGACACCGCCTCCGCCGTCGGCCGCCAGGCGGCCAACTTCAACGCCAACCCTAAGGCCCGCCTCGCCCAGGACTGCGCGGACAGGATCGCAACGGCCCTCAAGGAAGCGACTGAGGTCGACACGAAGTGGGCCCCGAAGCTGCGGGCGCTGAAGGCGGACGACGATCTGACCGTCAGCGACCGGGACTGGGCCGACGTCTCGTCGGACAGCAAAGGTGTGGAGGCGGCGGGCAAGGAGTACCTCGCCTCGCTGCCGCAGCCGCCCGAGATGGGCGACCCGAAAGCCAACGCGGAGTGGTGGAAGGGCCTTGACGCCGACGAGAAGGCGGCGTGGATCTCCATGCGGCCGGACTCCGTGGGCAACCTTGACGGGCTGCCGTCCACGGTCCGGGACGAGGCGAACCGGATGGTGCTCGCCGAGGCCCGAGGTGCCGCGCAGGTCGAATACGACACGTGGCTCAAGAAGCATCCGGAGCCCACGCGACAGACGGATTACATCAACCCCATGACCGGCACCATCATGAAGGGCGTGAAGGTCGACAGCGCGGTGTGGAAGGAATGGGAAAAAGCACGTAAGAGCGCCCACAAATCCATCGACGGCATGGACGCGATCCAGAACCGCTTCGACCAGACCGGCACGAAAGGACTGCCCGAGGCGTATCTGCTGGGCTTCAACACCGAGGGCGACGGCCGCGCGATCCTCGCCAACGGAAACCCGGACACCGCGGATCACCAGGCGGTCTACGTGCCGGGGACGACAGCGGAGCTCGGATCGATCGAGGGCGACATCAACCGCTCGGTCAATGTGTGGAAAAAGGCCGACGACGAAGCCTCTGGTGAGTCTGTCTCCACCATCACCTGGCTCGGATACGACGCGCCTGATTCCGTCGCCAAGGACGCCCCGTTCGAGCACTACGCGTACGACGGCGCACCGGCGCTCAACCGGTTCCTGGACGGCGTGGAAGCCTCACACACCGGTGATGCGGCACCGCACCGGACCGTGATCGGCCATTCGTACGGGACGACCCTGGTCGGCGCAGCGGCCGAGACAGGGGACCTCAACGCCGATGACGTCATCTTCGCGGGCAGCCCCGGTGTCAAGGTGTCGGGTGCCGATGAGATGGATGTCCCCAAGGGGCATGTGTGGAACGCGGAAGCCGAAGGGGACATAGTCCCGGATCTCGGCCGCTACGGGCACGGCGGGGACGGCTTCAGAATTCCCAGCGACGAGCAATTCGGCGCCAACCAGATGACCACGGACACCGAAGGCCACAGCGGCTACTGGGATGAGGGTTCGACAAGTCTGGAGAATCAGGCCCTGGTGGTAGCGGGGAAGGGGGAGG